>NZ_JBSSAC010000004.1:0-107070 GCF_054058315.1 Thermostichus sp. MS-CIW-40 | reverse complement strand
CACATGGCCGACACTGCGTTTTTAAAGGGCGTCGGCTACGGTCGGCGCTATCCTTCCCCGCCCTGAAGGACGGGGCTTGCCGCGCCTTTTGGTCAGCGGTGCGGAGCACTTTGGAGGCCAAGGCGGGGGCGGTAGTCTATAATCCTGCCAATTCCCCTAATGCGTTCGCGCCAGCGGTGCGGAGCACTTTCGTCGCCATGACTGAGGCTGTCTCTACTGCCGATTCTGCCTTGCTGACCGTACAAGGGCTGCGGGTTTTCTTGCCCAGCCGTGCAGCTGGCGAGCCCTCGGGATCCCCGGTGGTGGACGGGCTGTCTTTCCAGATCGGGATCGGCCAGACCTTAGGCCTGGTGGGGGAGTCGGGATCCGGCAAAACCATGACCGCCCTGACGCTGATTGATCTGCTGCCCAGCTCGGCCCGGGTGGAGGGCAAAATCCTCTTCAAGGGCCCCAACGGAACGGTGGACTGGCTGCAGTTGGATCCCCGGCAACGGCGGCGCTATCGCGGATCCCAGATCGCCATGATTTTCCAGGAGCCGAGCACCGCCCTCAACCCCCTCTACACCTGTGGCCAGCAGTTACAGGAGACCTTGAGGGCCAACACCTCCCTGAGCCCGGCGGAGATCCGCGCCCAAGCCATTCGCCTGTTTGAGGAGGTGCAGCTTTCTCCCCAGATGCTGGAGCGCTACCCTCATCAGCTCTCCGGCGGCCAAATCCAACGGGCGGCCATCGCCTGTGCCATCGCCTCCAATCCCCAACTGTTGATTGCCGATGAGCCGACCACCGCTCTAGATGTTACGGTGCAAGCGGAAATCCTGCGCCTGCTCTGGGAGCTGCAGCAGCACCGGCAGATGGCCATCCTCTTCATCACCCACGATCTCAATTTGGTGGCCGAACTGGCAGATCAGGTGGTGGTGATGCGCCAGGGCCAAGCTGTGGAACAGGGATCGGTGGAGCAGATCTTTCGGGATCCCCAGCATCCCTACACCCGCGGCCTGTTGGCCTGTCGCCCGGTGTTGGAGCGGCGGTTGCGGCGGTTGCCCACCGTCCAGGATTTTCTGGAAAAAGGGGGATCCCCAGAGGAGCAGTGGCAGCAGGTGGAGATCCCGGCTGCCGAAGAGGAAGAACGGCTGCGCCGGCTGTACAGTCAGCCCCCCCTGTTGCAGGTGCAGGATCTGCGAACCCACTACGCCGTCCGTCGAGGGCCATTTGGCCGCCAGGTGGGCGAGATCCGGGCCGTGGATGGGATCACCTTTGACCTCTACCCCGGAGAGACCTTGGGGCTGGTGGGAGAATCCGGCTGCGGCAAAACCACCCTGGGGCGAACCCTGTTGCGCCTGGTCCGTGCCAGCTCTGGCCAGGTGATCTACGACGGCGAGGAGCTGCTCCGCTTGCCGCCCCAACGCTTACGTCGTCTCCGCCGCGAGATTCAGCTGATCTTTCAGGATCCGGCAGCCTCACTGGATCCGCGCATGAGTGTGGGAGCCAGCGTCATAGAGCCGATGGCCCTGCACGGGATTGGGAGAAATGCTGCTGAGCGACGAGCACGGGCCCAACGCCTGTTTGAACGGGTAGGGTTGGATCCGGAAGCGCTGGATCGCCTGCCCCACCAGTTTTCCGGAGGACAGCGGCAGCGGATCTGTATTGCCCGCGCCCTGGCCTCGGAGCCCCGCCTGATCGTCTGCGATGAGGCAGTGTCTTCCCTGGATGTCTCCGTGCAGGCCCAGGTGCTGAACTTGCTCAAGGATCTGCAGGAGGAACTGGGGTTGGCCTACCTGTTCATCTCCCACGACCTGAGCGTGGTCAAGTTCATGAGCGACCGCATCATGGTCATGAACCGGGGCCGCATCGAAGAGCTTGGCCCCGCCTCCCAGATCTACCAGCAGCCGCAGCAGGACTACACCCGCCGCCTCATCGCCGCGTTCGCGCCAGCGGTGCGGAGCACTTCCCCCAAAGGGAGATCCGTTCGCGATAGCGGGCCGTAGGCCTTAAAAACGCACCCATTTGCCCCAAACGGGTTGAAAAGTTTCCCCTGCATCCGGCTCCGGGCTGGGCAACCCTGCGGGTTAACTTCGCAGTAAGATTTGCAATGAGGCTAAAATTAAGTAAACTTCCAGTCGTAAAGCTTCGGCTCTTTGTTAGCACATTTAACAAAACGTTTTATCCGCAGTTTGGGCTGCAACCGGCTATGGCTCGCATACTCATTATTGAGGACGACCCTTCGATTCTGGATATCCTGCGCATCAATCTGGAGTTGGCGGGCTACGAGGTTGTGAAGGCCACCGATGGGGTGCGCGGGCAAGCACTGGCTCTGCAAGTTCTCCCCGATCTGATCATCCTCGACCTGATGCTGCCCCAGGTGGATGGCCTAACCGTATGTCAGCGCTTGCGGCGGGAGGAGCGCACCAGTGAGATCCCGATTTTGATGCTCACCGCCCTGGGCCAAACTCAGGATAAGATCGAGGGTTTCAATGCCGGTGCCGACGACTACCTGACCAAGCCTTTTGAAGTGCAGGAGCTGCTGGTGCGGGTGCGGGCCCTGCTGCGTCGCTCAGACCGGATCCCACAGGCGGCCAAGCATGGGGAGATCCTCACCTATGGCCCTCTCACGCTGGTGCCGGAGCGCTTTGAGGCGTTGTGGTTCGGCAAAACGATCAAGCTCACCCACCTGGAGTTTGACCTGCTCCACTGTCTGATGCAGCGACATGGGCAGACCGTTTCCCCCAGCGAAATCCTGCAGGAGGTGTGGGGCTACGAGCCCGACGACGACATCGAGACCATCCGTGTTCACATCCGCCACCTGCGCACCAAGCTGGAGCCGGATCCCCGCCACCCCCAGTACATCAAAACCGTCTATGGGGCGGGCTACTGTCTGGAGTTGCCCAACATCGCCGATCCCGTCCCACCGCAGCCAGAGCTGGCGAAAGATTCCCACAAATAATGATTCTTTCATGATTCTTGAGGATGCTGCTCACGCAACTGATAATCTAGGGGATGCCCTGCTGCAGATTGCGCTCTGAGATCTATGCCTGGTGCCATTCGGTATTTGATGTGCCCACCCGATCACTACGAGGTGGACTATGTGATCAACCCCTGGATGGTGGGGAATGTTCACCGCTCTTCGCGAGAACGGGCGCTGCAGCAGTGGCAGGCTCTTTATCGGCATCTCTCGCAGCGGGCGGAGGTGAAGCTAATCCAGCCGGTGCCGGGATGGCCGGATATGGTGTTTACGGCGAATGCTGGGCTCATCCTGGGATCCAAGGTGGTGCTGAGCCGTTTTTATCACCCAGAGCGGCAGGGGGAACAGCCCCATTTCAAGGCTTGGTTTGAGGAACAGGGCTACACCGTCTATGAGCTGCCGCCAGCCCTGGCTTTTGAGGGGGCGGGAGATGCTCTGTTGGATCGGGCAGGGCGCTGGCTGTGGGCGGGCTACGGCTTTCGCTCCATGTTGGAGTCTCACCCCTACTTGGCCAAGTGGCTGGGGATCGAGGTGTTGTCTTTGCGGCTGGTGGACGAGCGGTTCTACCACCTAGACACCTGCTTTTGCCCCCTCTCCGAAGGCTATTTGCTTTACTATCCACCGGCTTTTGATACCTATTCCAACCGCTTGATCGAGATGCGGGTGCCCCCTGAAAAGCGGATCCCGGTTCAGGAGGCGGATGCCATTCACTTTGCCTGCAATGCCGTGGATGTGAACGGCACGATCTTGGTGAATCGGGTCAGCCCAGAGCTGGAAGCCACCCTACAGGAGCGGGGATTTGCGGTGGTGCAGACGGAGCTGACGGAGTTCCTGAAAGCCGGTGGGGCGGCCAAGTGCCTGACGCTGCGCCTCGACGAGACGGTGGCTCCCCAAACCGATCCGGTGGCCACGGTGCTCAGCCGGACGGTGACCCTCCAGGGACATTTGGTGGACAGCGATCTGCTCACCAGGGCCGTCGATTGCATTGTCGACAATGGCGGCAGCTTCCAGATCCTCAAGTTTCAGCTTGGGGAAAAACGGCAGAGCACTTCCACGGTGGAACTGGCCGTTTCCGCTCCCACCGAAGAGACCCTGGATACCATTCTCAGCGCCTTGATCGAGCAGGGGGCCCGTCTCTCGGAGGAAACCCAGCAAGATGCCCGTCTGGAGCGGGTAGAGAAAGCAGGGGTAGCGCCCGACGATTTTTATGTCACCACCATCTATCCCACGCAGGTGCGGGTGGCCGGCCAGTGGATCCCGGTGCAGCGGCAGCGCATGGATGGGGTGATCGTGGTCAAGGGATCCGATTGCAATGGCAAGACGGAGTTTTCAGCCTATTGCACCCTGATTCGAGATTTGCAGGTGGGGGATGCCGTGGTGTGTGGGGTGGAAGGGATCCGCACCGTGCGCCAGGCCAGCAAAGAGCGCTCTTCCCAGGAGTTTACCTTTATGGGATCGGGGGTCTCCAGCGAGCGGCGGGTGGAGATCCTGGTGGAGCAGATTGCCTGGGAGCTGCGGCAAATCAAGGAGCGGGGCGGCAAAACGGTGGTGGTGGCAGGGCCGGTGGTCATCCACACAGGCGGCGGATCCCACTTGGCCACCCTCATCCGCGAAGGCTATGTGCAGGCGCTGCTGGGGGGCAATGCCATTGCCGTTCACGATTTGGAGCAGAATCTCTACGGCACCTCGCTGGGGGTGGATCTGTCGCGGGGCACCCCGGTCAAGGGCGGCCACAAGCATCACCTCAAAACCATCAACCTCATCCGCAAGTATGGCAGTATCCGAGCTGCGGTGGAAGCGGGCGTGATTACCGGCGGGGTGTTCTACGAGTGTATTCGCGCTCAGGTGCCCTTCTCCCTGGCGGGATCCATCCGCGACGATGGGCCGCTGCCAGATACGGAGATGGATCTGATCAAGGCCCAACAGGATTATGCGCGGCTGCTGCAGGGGGCCGACATGGTGCTGATGCTCTCCAGCATGTTGCACTCCATTGGAGCCGGGAACATGACGCCTGCCGGGGTCAAGCTGATCTGCGTGGACATTAACCCGGCAGTGGTGACCAAGCTGGCCGATCGGGGATCCCTGGAGTCGGTGGGGATTGTTACCGATGTGGGCCTGTTCTTGAGTTTGTTGGTGCAGCAGTTGGCGCGTTTGGGGCAGGTGTATGAGCGCCCGCAACCTGCTCTTGCTGCCCGCTAGCCACCCCATCCATAAGCGCTGTTATCTTTTGGGATCCTTAAACTGGGATCCTCAAGCCTCAAAAGGGTATGCCTTTTATTAGCCTGTTGACGGATTTTGGCCTGCAGGATCCCTATGTGGGCATTATGAAAGGGGTGATTCATACCCTTTCCCCACAGGCTCAACTCATCGACCTCAGCCATGGGATCCCGCCTCAGGATGTGGCGGCGGCTCGCTTTGCCCTGATGACGGCCTACCCCTATCTGCCGTCGGGCGCCATTCACCTGGCCGTTGTGGATCCAGGGGTGGGGAGTAGCCGCCGGGCGGTAGCCATCCAAACCGAGACGGGCTTTTTGGTTGGCCCTGACAATGGCCTGTTCAGCGGCGTTTTGGCCCAAACTCCGGCGCTGGCTGCTGTGGAACTCAACCGGCCCCGCTATTGGCGCACCCCCTCTCCCAGCCGCACCTTTCATGGGCGGGATATTTTTGCCCCGGTTGCCGCTCATCTGGCCAACGGGATCCCTTTGGCGGAGCTGGGGGATCCCCTAGACGTAGCAGAACTAACCCGCTGGGAGTGGCCGCCACCCCAGATGGAGACCAACGGCTGTCGCGGCCTGGTCCAGGCCATCGACCACTTCGGCAACGGCATCACCAACCTGCCCGGACAGTGGGTGGAAGGTCGAAGCTGGAGCGCCTGGATCAAAGGGATCCCCGTCCGCTCCGTGGCCACCTTTGCTGAGGGAGAAGTTGGGGAAGTGCTGGCCCTGGTGGGCAGCTCCGGCTGGGTGGAGATCGTGCAAAACCGAGGCAATGCCAGCCGTGCCTTGGGTTTCAAAGTGGGAGATGAGGTGCGCGTGCAGTGGGATAGCTAGCCGAACTCCCTCCCCCCTGCCCCCTCTCGCTTGGGGAGAAGGGAGACTAGGCAGGCTGGCTTTCCACCGTTAAAGTTTCCGGCTCAGCTGCGGAAGTTGAGGTTCCTATCTGAACTTTGACCGCCCGCACGGCATCGGCCTTGGGCAGGGTGAGGGTGAGAATGCCATCCCGGTAGATGGCCGAGACTTTTTCCGGCTGAATGCTTTTGGCTAGCTTGAGGGTGCGTTGAAAAGGCTGAGGCTCCACCTCTTGGTAGCGTAATTCAGCACCTTCAGGGCCTTGAAGCTGGATCTCACCGCTGATGGAGAGCTGCTGGGCTGTGGCCTCGATGTGGAAGCGTTCCCGATTGGCCCCCGGCGCCCACAACTGGACGATGTAGGCTTCGCCGCTCTCCCAAACCTGTAATGGCGTGGGGAAGAAAGTGCGAGGGTGCTCTCCAGAGCTCTGCTGCCTCGGGAAGTCAAGGGTGCTTTGCTGCACGCGCACATCGAGGATGGGGGTGAAGTAAACCAATTGCATAGCCGCTCCTTGGGTAGTAGGGTGGACAATTCTTGAAAAACGGGTCAACAGGGGTAACAACCGGATCCCACCGTTCTACAGAACTCCCCCCACGTCGGAAAAAGCTGTATTGAGACGAGATGGGATCCAAACCCCGTTCTGCTTCAATGATCCAAGACCGCTGTTGCCAGCAGGGAGGGCAAACCGATCCAGCTAGGGGAGGATCCCATCACCTTTCTCCAAAGTTCACTTTGGACAACCTCATCTAGAGCCAGCGGGATCCCTGTCGCAACCTTTTCTCTGCCGGTTCGATCGGCTTCTGCTGAGAATGCTGCCGCCAGACAGCTTGACAGAGGCATGGGCGTTAGGGCCGCGCGGTAACAGCCTGGATTCTCTAACAGTTCAGCACAGTTTATCAAAGCTTAAAAGTCTAACTCTAGCTTCAATTGAAGTTGTTTGGTTAGTCTCTCAGTTTGGTAGCAAGTTTTGAGAGAGACCTGACAGACAAGGCAGGCCGCCTCTAAGATGGCCTTCAAACCAGGACAGCTTGAGCAGTGGGATCCCATGTACGTGTATTGCCCAGAAGAAGTTTTGGAGGCAGGAGCGCCATACAACCTTGAGGAGCTGATAGAACGGCTGGAGCAGGGGGATCGCACCCTTTTAAGCCGGTTGTTCGACGTTCGCTACCCCTACTGGAAACGCAACCTCCGGCGCAACGTTCGCTTGGTGGCTGATCTGCGCTATCTGGGAGAGGTGCCGGTTTTGGTCTTGTTTGGCCTTTGGGGGAGAGGCAGCCACGAGTACCGAGAGTTCCTGGAGCGGCGGCAGGATCCCAGCTATCAAGAGCGGGTGAGGAACTGGGTGTCTGACGATCAGCTACAGGCATGGCTGGCACAAAGGCAAGCGGAAAATGAACAAGAAGAAGCGCGGCAAAACCAGCTCCTCCCTCTGCCCAACGAACTGTACGATTGGACACAGTTTTTAAATACTCTCAACCGCCAGGAGCGGCTTGTGTTGGAAAGCGGGGAATGGGTTCGGCAAGTGCAAGCCCTTTCTCTAGAACAGCGGCGCCAAGTGTATCGGGCGGTAGAGCAATTTATCATTGGCGATGAGAAAGGGAATCTCTACTGGAAACTACCACTGTTTTATCCAGAAACTGAGGTTAGGTGCTGGCGGGAAGGCTCGATACATCTGGCTATCAGCCTGGTGCAGGTATGTGAGCAGGAAAAAGTCTTATCTCCATTTTTAATTGGAGTTTACGACCACGCTCCGGAGCAGAGAGAGCGGTTTGACCTGGGGCGCCGAACTTGCCTATTTGGGAGGGGGGCCGATCAGCCGGATATTCTCCAACACCCACAATCTTTAGAGATTTGGAAGCGATATGCCCGCCGCGCCTACCCCGACTGCATGGTTGCAGATGAAAACGTCTGGCTGGAAATCCAGGAGACTACAGAGGGGAACTTAGCTTTGTCGATGGAGGAAGAAGAAATTCTCCAAAGCACCTCTATGCCTCTACTAATCAACGGGCGAGCTGGGAGCGGCAAATCTCTGATGTTGTATTACCGTTTTGCTGATTACTGCAGCCATTACCTGAAGGATTCAAGCAAAGGAAGCTTTCAGTACCGTCCTCTCTTTTTAACCTATAGCCCGAGTCTAGTACAGCAAGCCCGCAGCAAGGTAAGTACAATTTTGCGGGTCAACCATCGTTACCGAGAGAGAGGCAGTGACTTCTCAGAAGGGGGAATTGAGCGATGTCAAGCTTTCTTTAGCACCTTCCAGGACTACCTGTTAAGCTGCCTTCCACCAGAGAGACAAGAACGCTATCAACCGGAGCGATATGTCAATTTTTATCGATTCCGGAGCTGGTACCGCGGCCGCAGTGATGTAGAATTAGCTTGGCATACGATTCGTACTCTGATCAAGGGCTATGGAGTAAGCGACTACTTGGATCCAGATTGCTATCGGGAATTGCCTCAAGCCGACCGCACTGTAAATGTAGAAGTCTTTGATCGAATATACGAGCAAGTTTGGCCGGGTTATCAAGAACGAACTACCTACGGAAGCTACTGGGACGATCAAGATTTGGCTAGGGATGTGTTACAGAATGGTTTTCTTAGATCAATTCACCCAGTCATTTTCTGTGATGAGGTTCAAGACTTTACCCAGCTTGAACTGAATATTGTTTTCTGCTTGTCCCCCTGGGGAAAATATAAGTTGGATTGGGCTATCGAGCGTTTACCTTATGCTTTTGCTGGGGATCCTCTGCAAACTATCAATCCTACAGGATTTCGTTGGGGTGCCCTGAGGAGGTATCTCTACGAGCATATCCATGCTTACTTGTTGCCCGGCCATTCTCTCGAGATTCCAAGTCCCCGGGAGTTAAAAAATAATTACCGCTGTAGCCCTCAGATTACTCGTTTTAGCAACCTTATCAACTTGTGGCGGCGAGTTCTTAGCAATGATCGGGGGATTTGCCCACAGCAGCCTTGGCGTTTTCAGGAACCGGGGAGGCCAGCTCAAAAGTTTGTACTGGATGGCCAAGACAAGAACTTAACTCAACATGAGCTGAGGAGTATGCTCAGGAACAGCACGGGTACAGTTTGCATCCTGCCTTGTTCTATAGGAGAGGAGCTGGACTACGTGCGCCAAGATCCCGACCTCCAGAGGGTTTTTGCCGAAGAGCTGGAGCAAAATCTCAAGCCGGCGCTGCTGCAGACTGTTACCGCTGTCAAGGGCATGGAGTTCAAAAAGATCATTCTCTACAAGTTTGGCGACTGCTATCGACAAAACTTTAGCCGAAGGCTTAACCACTACGCTCAAGAAGCTGCAGAGAAGGTATCCCTGCAACTACATTATTTTCTCAACCAGCTATACGTTGGTATTACCCGCCCCATCGAAGCCTTAGCTGTTGTGGATACTGCAGCCGGCTGGCGGGAATTCTGGGATCCTGCCTTGGAGATTGACTTTTGGCTCAATCACTCTCATTTGCAGCCCGATCGATCCCAATGGCAAACGCATCCGCCTGTACTGGCCGGCTTCGCTCAAGGCACTGGCATCCAATACTGGACGGATAAAAACTTACAGGATGTGCTGGACTTGGCTCTTGGGTTTCTTAGGCAAGGGGTAGAGGAGGGAAATCCTGAGCTCTTGGAAGATGCGCGCGCCTTTGCTCGGCAGGCAGGCAACCAGAAATTAGAACAGGAATGCCAAGCTTGGATCCTCAAGCTGCAGAGGGATTACGTTTCTGCAGGCCGTCAGTTTTTAAGCTTGGAAAGATCCGCCCTACCCAATAGAAATCTCATCCGAGAAGCCTGGGAGTGCTTTTGGAAGGCAAAAGCTTGGTCAGAGTTGCAGCAGCATCGTTCTACTCACTTTGCCAGGTGCTCCGAGATCCCTAACTACGGTCCTCTGGTGGATTTGATGGTGGTAACCCAAAGCAGCTCTGCCAAGTCCATGGAGCGCTTTCGACAGATAGTTCGAGTGCGAGATTGGTTGAGCGTTGAGGTCAGCCCGAAGCATTCGGATCTGACTTGGAAGGTTTGTGTGGAGAAGTTTTTGGCGGAGCTGGAGGAAGTTTTCGATAACCTAGGGACTTTTTGTCCTAAGCCGGAGGATCGTGAACTTTTTTGGCAAGAGACTCTTGAGGCTTTGAGGGAGCGTTTGGCCTTTCTTGGCCAGCGGCAGCCGTTCGCAGGGCAATATCACAAGATTCTCGGCATCTGTTATTTCCAGCAACAAAAACTTGAGGAGGCAGTTGCCATTTGGGATCAAGGTGGCCAAACGGAGCATTCCCGCTACTACCGAGCCAAGATCCAATTGGAGAAGCCGCCTGGCCAGGTGAGGTGGCTATCCAAAGACCGGCAGGACGCAGCAGTGGTGAGCAAATGGCAGGAGGCGGGACGTCCCCTCGCGGGCGAGTGGGAGGAGTACATCAACGACGTCATTCTCAGTCTGGAGCGCTTGAAAGACTGGCCGCTGATGCTGCGAGTTCTGATCCAGTGCCGAGAGTGGGAGAAGCTCTGGAAAACGGTGCAGGCCCATCCTCAGGCGTGGCAGCGGGGACATGACTACGAGCTGGTGGCTGCCATGGCCCGGGATATCCGGACCAACTGGGAAGACTTAAGGCGCAAATCCCCTGGGCTGCGAGATTTTCTGCAGGAAGTGGTTACCAGCACACAGATGGAGCGGGCCTGGTGGCTACAGCCCCTGGAGGTAGGCTTGGCTTGTGAGCGATTGGGCCACTACCGAGACACGCTCAGGTTTTACGAGCGCTTCACCGAAAGCAGAACCGGCAGGCTGAAACGCTCTCAAATCCGGCAGCGCTGGCTGGTGACCCACCAAAGGTATCAGGAGTTTCTCCAAGCAGAAGGACGCCCAACAGACCGTTTGGCAGAGGAGTTTCGACAGGCTCAAGAGCGCTGGGGGGAGCAACTGCCCCAGGCAGAACCTGAGCTGGACGAACGGGATCCCTGGGCGTTTGACTTTGTGGAGTACCCCAGCCCTGTCCAAAGTTGGCTGCTGCAGCGGGCCCAAACCGACACCCAGAGCCGACTCAGAGCAGAAATCGCCCAGGCGCTGGAGCATCTGGACGAACGACACTTGCAGCAGGTGCACAGCTTGATCCAGCGCTTTTCGCGCGCCGACCCATCCACCTAGGCTGGCTCCGAACGCAGGCCGGGAGGCCTATTGCAGGATTTGGCGCAGGCGCTCCAAGGCCCGTCGGTTCTCTTCAGGGGTGCCCACCGTCAGACGCAGCCCCCCACCCGTGTAGCGCACACCAGTCCCCAGCTCCTGCCAGGCCCGCTGCAGCTCTTGGGGATCCCAGCCGGCCACCCGGAAGTAGAGGAAGTTGGCTTGGCTGGGCCACACCCGCACCCCTGGCAGCTCCTGCAGAGCTTGATAAAGGGCTTCCCGCTCCTGACAAATTAGCGTCACGTCGGCCAAAAGCTCCTCGGCATGCTCCAAAGCCATCTGAACCGCCCACTGAGAAAGGGCCGTGAGGTTGTAGGGCAGGCGGATCCCATCCAACACTTGCATAAGCTGTGGATGACCCACAGCATAGCCCACCCGGTGGGCCGCCAGGCGAAAGGCTTTGGAGAAAGTGCGCAAGATTACCCAGTTGGGATGCTCCGCCAATTTGGGCAGGGCTGTGTGCCGGCTGAACTCAAAATAGGCCTCATCCAAAATCACCAGAATCTCTTCGGGCAGCCCTTCCACCCACTCCCACTCTGCAGCCGTCAGGCCGTTCCCCGTCGGCGAGTTGGGATCCACCAGGCACACCACCCGAATCGGATGCTCCCTCAAAGCCTGTTGACAGCGCTCCAGATCCAGAGCAAACGTCTCGGGATCGCGGGGAACTCGCACCACTGGGATCCCCAGGCTCTGGGCCAGGATGGCGTACATGGAGAAGGTGGGCTCTGCCACCAAAATGCCGCCCCGCCCGCCCAGACAGGTGGCAATCAGCAGGGAGCGGATCAGCTCATCCGACCCATTGCCCAGGCTGATCTGCTCTGGCTCCGCTCCGGCATAGGCGGCGATGGCCTGCTTCAGGCCCCGGTGGTGGGCATCGGGATAGCGGTTGCTGGGGATCCCCTTTTCCCAAAGGAGGGAGAGCTTCTGCTTAAAGCCCACCGGCCAATCGAGGGGGAACTCATTGGCATCCAGCTTGTCGGCAGCCGGGGCAGGCACGGCGTCGTAGGGCTTGAGGTGAAGCAAATCGGGGCGCAGATACTGCAGAGCACACATCTTCCTGACGGGGAGAAGTAGCTATTATATCAGGGCCAACCCGACCACTTATTCTTTTGTCAGGGATCCCTGCTGACGTAGCGCCTCAAAAAGGGCAATCGCTACGGCATTGCTGAGGTTCAGGCTGCGCACCGGCCCCCGCAGTGGGATGCGCACGCTGGGATAGGTTTCCAAAAACATGGGATCCAACCCCCGGCTTTCGCTGCCGAACACCAACCAGTCTCCCGGCTGATAGGTTACTTCCGTATAAAGGGCTTTGCCGCGCACGCTAAAACACCAGAACCGGGCCTCAGGGTGGGCCTGCACCAGAGCAGACCAAGAGGGGTAGCGATACAGTTGGACGTGCTGCCAATAGTCCAGCCCCGCCCGCTTGAGGTAGCGATCCGAAAGGCGAAACCCCAGAGGATCCACCAGATGGAGAGGCGTATCGGTGGCTGCACAGGTGCGGGCGATATTCCCTGTGTTGGCCGGGATCTCTGGGGCAACCAAAACAACGTGGAAGGGCATAATCCTATCCTACTTGCCCCCAAATCCGCGGTTGCCGCCCCCTTTTTTACCCCCACCTTTGCCCGGCTTGCGGCTGGGCTGTTGCCGAGAGGGAGAGGCCGTTGAACGTCCGCGCCAACTGGGATCCCCGCCAGGAAGAGAGGTACGCCCACCCCCCCAACCCATACCGGGAAAACCGCCACCCATGCCCATGTTGCGCATCATGTCGCGCATGCGTTGAAAATCACTGACCAGTCGGCTGACATCCTCCAGCTTGTGGCCAGATCCGCGGGCCACCCGTCGTTTGCGGCTGACGCTGCGGGCCAACAGATCCGGGTTGCGCCGCTCTTCGGGGGTCATGGAGTTGATCATGGCTTCGGCGCGGGCCAGTTGGTCTTGTCCCTTTTGCAGTTGTTCCTCGCTGATTTTGCCCATCCCTGGCATCAGTCTCAGCAGCCCTGCCAAGGATCCCATGCGTTTAATTAGGCGCATCTGCTTGAGGAAATCGGTGAAATCAAACTGGGCAGTCATCATCTTCTCCGCCATGCTGGCGGCATCTCCCAGGTCGATTTCCTCTTGAGCTTTTTCCACCAAGCTGAGGATATCCCCCATCCCCAGAATGCGGGAGGCCATGCGATCCGGGTAGAAGGGATCCAGCGCTTCCACCTTTTCGCCAACACCGATGAACTTGATGGGCTGACCGGACACTTGGCGAATGGAAAGGGCGGCCCCACCGCGGGTGTCCCCATCCAGCTTGGTGAGAATGGCCCCAGTGATGCCCAAGCGCTCGTGGAAGGCTCGGGTAAGGCTGGCTGCCTCTTGGCCGATCATGGCATCCACCACCAGCAGGATCTCGTGGGGCTGCACCGCCGCCTTGATCCGCTCCAGCTCCGCCATCATCTCCAGGTCAATCTGCAAACGACCGGCAGTGTCCAAAATCACGTAGTCGTAGCCCTGCTGCCGGGCCGTCTCCACCCCCTGCCGGGCAATCTCGACGGGATCTGCTTTGCCCAGGTCGAAAACGGGGATCTGAATTTGCTGGCCCAGCGTCTTGAGCTGGTCGATGGCCGCCGGACGGTAGATGTCTCCGGCCACCATGAGAGACTTCTTGCCCTGCTTGCGCAAATACAGAGCCAACTTGGCGCAGGTGGTGGTTTTCCCGGATCCCTGCAAACCGGCCATGAGGACAATGGTGGGAGGCTGCTCCGCTTGGGCAATGGGCACGTTGGCTTCCCCCATCACTTTCACCAGCTCGTCGTGGACGATCTTGATGAACTGCTGATCCGGCGTCACCCCCAGGATGACCTCGGATCCCAGGGCAGCTTCCCGCACATCCTCGATGAACTGCTTCACCACCTGCAAGTTGACATCCGCATCCAGCAGGGCTCGCCGCACCTCCCGCAGAGCTTCTTGAATGTTGGTTTCGGTGATCTTGTCCTGGCCGCGCAGCTTTCTCCAGGCCAATTCCAACTTCTCGGAGAGGGCATCAAACATGGGTACTGTGGATCCTGTCAGGCGCTTTGGGGGCATTTCCTACCATAGTCGAATCGGGGCGACTCCATCTTGGGGATCCCCACCCAGGAGACCATCCCGGCCCAGAAAAACTGGCGACTTCACAAAAGTTTAAGCAACAATAGAGGGCGTTGCATGCAGATCTTCCATGGTCAGCGTCGCTTCCCTTCCCTACAGCACCACCGACTGGCAATTGGGCTATCGCTCCCTATCCCAGGAGTACGACTATTGGATTACGGAGATCGAAGGACGGATCCCGGCAGGGTTGCGGGGAACCCTGTTTCGCAACGGCCCGGGCAAGCTGGAGGCGGGATCCCAGCGCTACGGACACCCGTTCGATGGCGACGGCATGGTCTGCGCCATCACCTTTGTGGGGGGGAAAGTTCATTTTCGCAACCGGTTTGTGCGCACCCGCGAGTTTGAAGCAGAGGAAAAAGCCGGTCGGGTGCTTTACCGAGGGGTGTTTGGCACCCAAAAGCCGGGCGGCTGGTGGAGCAACTTTCTCGACTTGCGGTTTAAAAATCCCGCCAACACCAATGTCATCTACCAGGGAGATAAGCTGCTGGCCCTGTGGGAGGCCAGTGCCCCTTACCGGCTGAACCCGGCCACCTTGGCCACCGAGGGGATCGAAACGTTTGCAGGAGGGATCTCAGCCAACCAGCCTTTCACTGCCCATCCCCGGCGGGATCCCCACACGGGAGATCTCATCGCCTTTGGGGTGCGGGCTGCCCAGAACTCCACGTTGCTGTTTTATCGTCTGGACTCGCGCGGGCGCTTGGTGGAAAAGCGGGATTACCGCCTGCCCGGTTTTGCCTTCCTGCACGATTTTGTCTGGACACCCCGCTACCGCATCTTTTTCCAAAATCCCTTGGCTTTCAATCCCCTGCCGTTTGTGTTGGGCTGGCAACCGGCGGGCACCTGTCTGACCTTGAAACCGGGGGAGCCGACCCGCATCTGGCTCTTTCCCCAGGGCGATAAGCCGCTGCAACTGGAAGCGGAGCCGGGGTTTGTTTTCCATTTTGTCAACGGCTACGAAGTCGGGGATCGGGTTGTGGTGGATGCCGTCCTCTATGAGAACTACCCTGCCCTGGAGCCGGATGCCGATTACCTGCAGATTGACTTTGCCCAGATTCCGGCGGGCAAGCTGTGGCGGTTCTATCTGGATCCCAAGGGGGGCAGCGTGAAGCGGGAACTGCTGCTGGATCGCTCGGTGGAGTTTCCGGCCATCCACCCGGCTCGAATGGGGGGATCCCACCGCTACATCTACATCGGGGCCACCCATGCTCCTGGCCCCAATGCTCCTCTGCAAGCCATCCTCAAGCTGGATACCGCCACAGGCCGCACACAGCAGTACAGCTTTGCCCCCCGCGGCTTTGTGGGAGAACCGGTGTTCATCCCCAATCCAGAAGACCAGGGAGAAGAGGCAGGGTGGATCGTGACGGTGGTTTTTGATGCGGCCAGCCAGCGCTCTCAAGTGGTGATCCTAGAAGCAGCCGACCTGACAGCCGGCCCCGTCGCGCGGATCCCATTGCGGCACCACATTCCCTATGGCCTACACGGCAGCTTCACTCCGCAGGTATGGGCAACGCCTGCCTAAGCGATGAGCTTCAAGATGGCTGAATGGATCCCCTTGGCTGAGGGAATGCAATCCAGCCCTTAGAGAGCCCTGGGGATCGGTCAGTCGGATCCCGGCTGTGCAGAAACACCTCCAGTCAGCGTTGCCGGAAAAAACTACAGGTACTCTATTCGTTTCAGCTTAGGGTGAGACGCCTGGGCTACTGAGAAAAGCCTTCTGGCTCTGCACCTTCAATGTTTTGGGTGTGAGTATAATGTCCTAGTTCGAATCGAAATGACCATAAAGATGAAATGGTTCTGTCTGGGGGATAAACATTCTGCGGCCTGAGAACCATTCCCTTGGAACAGTTGCTAGTATTGGCTACACGTCGGCTACAGTGTTGACAACTGCTGGCTCCCCAGTTCCCGACGAGGGCACCTGCTGGGAGTTTGTCAATGGAAGCAGGATGGAAAGATGCTGTTGGGCGTTGTTAGGCTAGTGAATGGTGTGTTGAGCAGGTCTTGGGTCAAGAGCAAAGTTATGGCCTGTTTTTGCAACGGTAAATGTCTGCCGCCGAGCATTCTGAATTGACAGCAACGGAACCGTCACAATGTCCTCCGATCTGAGACCTCCCTTTCGACCTGTACGGCCCCCCAGACCCAGCTCAACCGGCGAGGCCAAGGGATCCCTGTCATCAGCGAAAGCTCAGGATCCTGCGGCAGCTCCTGGTGCTGTTCGCGACAGCGGGACGGAGTCCTTGCAGCCTGTTGTCAGTACCACTGCTAGCTTGGAAGAAAAGAAAGAGCGAGTCTGTTTGGAACCCATCCCCCCGCCTGGGGAGAAGATGCAATACCGAGCCATCGGCCTCATCGAAGGGCAATACATCCCCTCCCCAGAGCACTTTACCCGCGGGATTTTGCGCACCTCGGATGGCTTGGATCTGAATGCCGTATTGCTGGGCCGGGTGATGAGCCTGGTACGCAAGCATCTACGGCCGGAACGCAACTATCTGTGGGTGGTTTATCCTCGCACCCGCGACAAAACCGAAGATCTGCACGTGCAGTTGCTGGGGGTGTGGGCCCCAGAAGAAATGGGGCGAACTCTCCCCGAGGGATCCCGTCCAACAGTGGTGCCGGATTGGTTTTCCATCCGGGGCGAGGTCGTTTTTCAATCGCAGGAGAAAGGGTTCATCATTGTCAAGATCCGTCAATCGGGCAAAAAAGCTTCCGCCAACTCTCCCTCTCAGCGAGTCCAGAAGGATGGAGCCGCAGCCCCCAAGCCCCAAGCCTTTAAATTGCGCCTGATCGGATCCCTGCCGGGCAAAGGGGTAGGCAATTTCTGGGATCTGCAGGTGCGCCGCCGCGGATCCCTGCTCTATGTGGAGGCGGGCACTCCCATCGGCCCAGTACTCAAAACGCCGCCGCGCCCACGCCTGAAGCGTTCAACCCCCCGACTCCAGAAGGGCCCTCTCCCCCCGCCGCGAGGGCAGCAGCCCATTTCCAATCCACAAGTGTATCCGCCGCGGGATCCCACAAAAGTACCCAAGCCGGTTAAGAGAAAACGCCCATAAACTGGGCTAGCAGATCCTGCTTTAATGGAGCTTTTCATGTTGACCTTCTTGTTGTGAACCATTCTTTTACCCTGGTTAGGCCGTGGCAGAACCAACTCCTCCCAACAAACCTCCCAACAAAGATGAATTCATTTCGCCTCGCTATCCCTACTGGGGCGAAGTGAGGCCGCAGAACCTAGTTTTTGATGCCAACCTGCAGGAATTTAGCAATAAAGTGTCCTTGATTTGTAGCTTGGAAACCGGGGGCAAAATTACCCCGGAAGAAGCCTACCGGCAAATCAAGAAGCTGTGGAAACAACTCAAGCAGACCAAAAAAGCCATCTTGGACGATCCCCAGTGGAAGGAGTCTCCCCCCGACTTGCCGGAAGAGTAGCCGGCTGGATCCTGGCTAACCGCAAACGGTGTACACTGGGCGCGGACGCCGGGCTTAGTCAGGGAAGATGAGGACTTTTCCTTCGCCGGAGGCGCTTCGTCGGCTGCCAGCAGGGGCTGCGGATGGGGCCATCATTCTGGGCACGTTGGTTCTCCTGGCCTTGGTGGCGCAGGTGGGAGTGGGGGCTTTTGAGCGGTTTCAGCCTCCGGCGGTGGTGCCCCGGATCGACTTGGATCCGCGCAACCTGCCCTACTATGCGGCCCGCTCCACCTTGCGCATGTTCATTGCCTTGGCCTTTTCCACCCTTTTTACCTTGATCTATGGCTACATTGCTGCCAAAAGTCGCTGGGCCGAGCGCATTTTGATCCCTCTGTTGGATGTCTTGCAATCGGTGCCGGTGTTGGGATTTCTCTCCATTACGGTTACCGGTTTCATTGCTCTGTTTCCTGGCAGCTTGCTGGGGCTGGAGGCGGCTTCTATCTTTGCCATCTTCACCAGCCAAGTCTGGAACATGACCTTTTCCTTCTACCAATCCCTGCGCACGCTGCCTCAAGAGTTGGTGGAAGCGGCTACCTTGTATCGCCTGTCGGGGTGGCAGCGCTTTACCCAGTTGGAAGTGCCGGCGGCAATGGTGGGCCTCATCTGGAACGCCATGATGAGCTTTGGCGGAGGGTGGTTCTTTGTGGCAGCCAGCGAAGCCATCAGCGTGCTCAACCAGGAATACACGCTGCCGGGCCTGGGATCCTATGTGGAAGCGGCCGTCCAGGCGGAGGATCTGCCCAAGCTGGGCTGGGCGCTCCTGACCATGGCCGGGGTGATCCTGCTGGTGGATCAGCTCTTCTGGCGGCCTTTGGTGGCTTGGTCGGATAAATTTCGCCTGGAACAGAGCAGCGGGGCTGCTGCCCCCGAATCCTGGCTGTACGATCTGCTGACCACGGCGCGGATCCCGCGGCTGATCGGCAGTTGGCTGTCCCCCTTGGCAGAGTTGGTGGATCGACTGTTGTCCCACTTAACTCGCCCCCGTTGGGTGGATCCCCTCAGTCCTGAGGTCGAGCGACGCCGCGAGCGGCTGCTGACTCAGCTTTCCTGGATAGCTATTGGCGGCATTGGGATTTGGATTGTTTATTTTGTGGCTACCACTGTGGGCTTTGGAGAGGTGATGCTGACCTTCGGGCTAGGGATCCTCACCTTGCTGCGGGTTAGCGTGTTGCTGGTGTTCGCCACGATGATCTGGACTCCCATTGGGGTGGCCATTGGCTTTAATCCAAAACTGGCAAAACTGCTGCAGCCGGTGGTGCAATTTCTGGCAGCTTTCCCGGCCAATTTCCTCTTTCCTTTTGCCACGTTGTTTTTTATCCGCGCCCAGATCAGCATTGAGTGGGGCAGCATTTTGCTCATGTCGTTGGGGGCACAGTGGTACATCCTTTTCAACTCCATTGCCGGCGCCCAGAGCATCCCCACGGACTTGCGAGAAATGGCTGTGGATGTGGGCCTGCGGGGATGGCAGCGCTGGCGAAAGCTGATCATTCCAGGGATCTTTTCCGCCTGGGTCACCGGGGGAGTCACGGCCAGCGGCGGCGCTTGGAACGCCAGCATTGTCTCGGAGATTGTGGCCTGGGGATCCACCACCCTCAAGGCTACAGGATTGGGCACCTACATTGCCGAGGCAACCTCGGTGGGGGACTGGCCCCGCATCACCTTGGGCATTGGCATGATGAGCTTGTTTGTGGTGGGCCTTAACCGCCTCTTCTGGCGACGGCTGTATCGGTTGGCAGAAGAAAAATATCACCTTTAGTCTTTTCAGTTTCTGAGGCAATCTCTCTATGAGCTCTGCAGCTTCCCCCGTTTTGATCGAGGTCGAGAAAGTCTACAAGCGCTTTCCTTTGCCAGAGGGCAAGGGGGAGTTTACCGTTTTAAGCCAGATTGACCTGCAGGTGCGGGCTGGGGAAGTCTTGGCTCTGCTGGGCCGCAGCGGCAGCGGCAAAAGCACCCTTCTGCGCATCATGGCGGGCCTGATCCCCCCCAGCCAAGGGCGGGTGCTGAGCAACGGCCAGCCTCTACGCGGGCCTAACCCCGATGTGGCGATGGTGTTTCAGAGCTTTGCTCTCCTACCCTGGCTGACCGTGCAAGAAAATGTGGAGCTGGGGCTGCAAGCCCGAGGGATCCCCCGCGAGATCCGCCGGCAAAAGGCCCTGAAGGCCATTGACCTGGTGGGCTTGGATGGGTTTGAGAACGCTTACCCCAAGGAGCTTTCGGGGGGGATGAAGCAGCGGGTGGGCTTTGCCCGCGCCTTTGTCCTAGAGCCCAAGGTGCTGTTTATGGATGAGCCTTTTAGCGCTTTGGACGTGCTGACGGCGGAAAACCTGCGGGGGGAAATTGATGAGCTGTGGAATGCGCAAGCCTTCCCTTCCCAAAGCATCCTTATCGTTACCCACAACATCGAAGAGGCGGTGTTTTTGGCAGATCGGGTGGTGATTCTGGGATCCAACCCGGGGCGGATCCGGGGGGAGGTGAGAATAGATCTGCCGCGGCCTCACGAGCGCACGGATCCCCGCTTTAAGTCCTTGGTGGACTACATCTACGAGATCATGACCAACCCCGAAATTGCTGTTACCGGAGAGGTGGCTCTGCCTGCGCTGGCTGGTGATAAGACCACTTCCCCCTATGCCCTGCCTCTGCCCCATGCGCGGGTGGGCGGGATCAGCGGTCTGCTGGAGTTGATCGTGGAGTGGCCGCAAGGGCGGGCGGAGATTGCCGATTTGGCCGAGCGGCTGCAACTGGCCGTGGACGATCTGCTGCCGATTTTGGATGCGGCGGTGCTGTTGGGCTTTGCCGAGGTGGCCAGCGGGGTGGTGCAACTGACCGAAATTGGCCAGGACTTTGCCAACACCACCATCCTGCGCAGCAAGGATCTCTTCCGACAACAGCTATTGGCACGGGTTCCCGTGTTCCGCAGCATCTTGCAGACTCTGGAAGAAAAAGGCAGCCGCTCCATGCGAGCGGACTTCTTCTTGGATCTTTGGGACGAACACTTCCCCCACGCTGAAGCCGAGCGGCAGTTTGCCACCGCCATTGACTGGGGACGCTATGCAGAGCTGTTTGAGTACGACGCCTCGGAAGAACGTCTCTATCTGCCGGAGCCAAGCGAGAGCTCCACTGCTCAAAAGCCTGTCGGTCTCAACTCTCGTTCCGACTGAAGCGCATCTGGCTCTGCCTTTTTCAAAGCTGCATCGTAGAGCGGAGGTATGGCGCCAATTCCAGAAAGTCCCAAAATCTGCCACATTACCCATGTAGACAACTTGCAAGGGATTTTGACATACCCCCCCGCTTTTAGGCAGGGGATTCTTGTTACTGGTTCTGCGACAGCACTTGAAATCATGGCCTGGGAACTTCAAGGCCTATGCCGCAGCCTGCCGGCGGGGGGAAGTCCAACCGGGCAAAATGTTCGTTTTCGAGACCGGAAACCTGACCAATCCGCGCTACATCATCAATTTCCCCACAAAACGCCACTGGCGGGGGAAGTCGAGGATTGAGGACATCGAGGCCGGGCTACAGTCCCTTGTGGAAGAGATCAGGCGTCTTGGCCTACATTCGGTTGCTCTGCCACCCCTGGGTTGTGGCCTCGGTGGTCTCAGTTGGCCGGATGTTCGCTCCCGCATCGAGTGGGCGCTGGCAACGCTCCCAGATGTGCGCATTCTTGTTTTTGAGCCGACTGAGGTTCAGCCTTTGCCGAAGAGCATGCGCCGTGGGCAGGTTCCTACCCTAACTCCGGGAAGAGCGGTGCTGGTGGGCCTTATGGAGCGCTATGTAAACGGTCTACTTGTTCCGTTTGTCTCTTTGCTTGAGCTGCACAAGCTGATGTACTTCCTGCAGGAAGCCGGGGAGCCGCTTCGCCTGCGATTTACAAAGGGCGTTCATGGACCCTACGCCGAGAACTTGCGGCATGTTCTCAAAGAAATCGAGGGATATTACATCTCTGGGTACGGCTCGGGCGGTGATCGACCAGACAAGAAGCTGGAGCTGGTGCCTGGCGCCATCGAGGAGGCCCACAGCTATCTCGCCGATCAGCCAGAGACGAGAGAACGCTTTGAGCGTGTCAGTGACCTCGTGGAGGGCTTTGAGTCGCCCTATGGTCTAGAATTGCTGGCTACTGTCCACTGGATCGTGACTCGTGGGCACCCTTCTACGACGGCAGAGTTGGTGGAAAGCTTCTACGCCTGGGGAGATAGAAAACAACAATTCAGTAGCAAACAGATCCTGCTTGCCGCTCGAGTTTTGGCAGAGAAGGGGTGGTTCAAGGCACTTCCAACAGAGTCGCTTGCGGCCAGCCGAAGCCAGTTCGAAACACGGCCCTAGCGCTCTGCACTACTTCCGGTCTGGAACCTGCGAACACGACTACCCCTTGCCTGCAGCAAGTACCTACTCATAAATCCAGCTTTGGGCAACCGGTGTCCAGCTCACCAATTCCGACTCATCGAACCAAAGGGCGATCTCCCGCTGCGCGGTTTCAACTCCATCGGAGCCGTGAATGAGGTTGCGGCCAATGTCGATGCCAAAATCGCCGCGAATGGTGCCCGGTTCTGCCTCCAGGGGGTTGGTCTTGCCGATGAGCTTACGGGCGGCAGCAATCACCCCTTTGCCCTGCCAGACCATAGCCACCACCGGCCCCGAGGTAATGAACTTCACCAAACTGTGGAAGAAGGGGCGCTCCTTGTGTTCGGCGTAATGGGCTTCCGCCAGCTCTTGGCTCACTTGCACCAGCTTCAGGCCCACCAATTGGTAGCCCCGGCTCTCCAGGCGCTGGATGATGGTGCCCACCAGCCCCCGCTGCACGCCGTCTGGCTTGATGGCAATAAAGGTGCGCTCCATGGGATCTCCCCTCGTTTTACAGATCTTCACCGCTATCCTTGTACCGGATCGGGGATCCCGAGCGCAAGGGAGCAAAATTAGCGCTTTTTACGCGCCCACCACTGCCAAGGTCAGGAAGGCAGCCCCCACCACTGTAATCGCCCAGCCGGCCCAGCGAGTTAAGCCAGGGATCCGCAACCCCCAGCCTTCTGCTGCCCAAAGGGCCAGGAGAGCTACCCCATACTGGACGGTGCTCAACCCCAGTAGATATCCCACCCAAGGCATGGGTTGGGCGCCGATAATGGTTTCGGCGTAGGCATAGCCATGGAATAGCCCCGCCAGGGATCCCCCTATTAGCAAGAGCCAACTTGGGATCTGCCGCGGTTGCACCAGCAGCAAGCCGAAGAGAACCACGGAAGAGGCAATGGCCAGCTCCGTCAGTCCCAGGGGATCCCAGCCGGCCAGGTGGATCCCAGTGCCCACCAGACCCGCTAGCACAAAGCCCAGCGGGATCCCGTAGCGCCAGGGCTGCCCCGCCGCAACAAAACCGATGGCCACGACGAAGGCCAGGTGATCCAAGCCAATGACAGGGTGAGCTAGCCCAGAGAGAAATCCCTCCCAGGCCGTTGCAGGCAGTTTCCCTCCCAGGGCGTGGTGGGCAAAAGCCGGCGAAAAAAACCCCGTAACTGCCAGTGCACCCCCAGCAGCGGCAAAGCTGGGGATCCCTTCCTTCCGCCACCGCCCAAGCGGCGATGGGACTTGCTGCCACAGCCAAGACATGCTTTTGGACCTCCCTGAGTTCTCTCAATAGCTGCCCAGATCTCCCAGTCTAGGGGCGCTCTCTGTACCCTTGCAGATTCTCCGGCTCAAATTGGCGCAGAATCCGAGTGGCTTCGCGGATGCGGGGCTCGCTCTCTTCTTCCACAATGAGCACATACTTGCCTGCGTCTAGGCGGTTGCGGTAAGCCAAAGCATCGCCGGAGCCACTGGACAAGCCCACTCCGCCGCCGACGAAAAAGCTGCCCATGGCCCCGCCCATCGCGCCCAATAGGCCGCCGATCAGGTGGTTGCCTATAGGTCCCGCCCAGGCAAAGGTATCCAAACCACTCAAAACGCTGAACCCCACCCCAGCCAAAAAGCCAAAGGGCACCAACCAAATGGCCAAACGCTGCATCTGACGGCGGGCGGCTCGGGCCGGATCGATCAGCCCAAACTCATCGGCGGTTTTGTAGCCTCGCCCCAGTAGGTGCAATCGCTCTAGCGGGAAGCCCGCTCGCTCCAGGGCGCTGTAGGCCGCCTCAGCGGCCATACGATCCGGCAGTACCGCGATCAAATAGCTCATGGATGCGGAGAGCCAATCAGTTCCGTACTTCATTGTCTGCCAAGTTTGAGCGAGGATCCCTGTGACCCAGTCTGGCTCCACTAGCGCTCCATCTACTAGCCTCTACCAGCGCTTTTACGAAGTGGTGCGGCGGATCCCGCCGGGCCGAGTGGCCACCTATGGGCAGGTGGCGCGGGTTGCCGGTTACCCCGGCTATGCTCGCCAGGTGGGCTATGCTTTGTTTCGCCTGCAAGGCCAAAACACCGACATCCCTTGGCACCGGGTGATCAACGCCCAGGGCTGCATTTCCTACTCCCCTTTTCGCCTGGGCTACGACGACCTGCAGAAAGCGCTGCTGCAAGCCGAAGGGATCCACTTCGACGCCGAGGGCCAGGTGGACTTGCAACAATTTGGCTGGGATCCAGGGGAAGTTTAACCTAGGCTTGACCTAACCTTAAACAGGTCATAGCGAAACCCCAATCCCAGCCTTGGTAACGTGAACGCGGATGCGTCCTCTCTTGTGGATGGAGTGAAGGAATTGTCATGAAACCAGCTTGCCGTGCTCGAGGGTCTGCCCCTGCCAAGAGATGGCTCCCGGATTGGCTGAACCCTCTGGCCAGGTCCCTGTGGGTCGGGTTGTGGTGTTTGGTGCTGAGCCTGGCCAGCGCCTGCGGTAGCAGCAGCTCGGTTCCCCCAACCGGCGGAGGGGCTGGGTTTATCGCCTCGGATCCCAATGTGGCTCTCTCGACTCAGCCGCCCGCTTTTACCCTGCAAATCCTACATGCCAGCGACTTGGAAGCCTCGATCGCTGCCGTACAAGATGCGCCGCGCTTCTCGGCGGTGGTGAATGCTCTGCGCCCCCAATTCCCAAATACGGTGGTGCTCTCCAGTGGGGACAACTATATCCCCAGCCCCTTCTACAACGCCAGCACGGATCGGTCTCTGCAAGGCCGTTACAACCTCACCCCTGGCAAAGCCGATATCGAGATCATCAACGCCATTGGCTTTGAGGCGGCTGCCTTCGGCAACCACGAGTTCGACCAGGGCACGCGCCAAATTCGCGACCTCATCCGGCCCGACACTGGCCGCGGCTACGCTGGGGCTCGTTTTCCCTACTTGAGCGCCAACCTCAGCTTCAGCGGTACCGGGGAATTGGCCAGCGCTGACTTTGCCGCCGATGGCCAAGAGGCCAGCTCCATTCGAGGCAGAATTGCCAAGACAGCAGTGATTACCGTAGGAGGGCAGCGAATTGGCTTGGTGGGAGCCACCACCACTCGCTTGGCTGCCATTTCCAGCCCCGGCCCAGAGGTGAGGGTGGAAGGCAGAGTGGACGACACCGACCAGGTAAGTGCTGCCCTGATCCAGGGCTTTGTCGATCAACTCACTGCCCAAGGCATCAACAAAATTATCCTCCTGGCCCACCTGCAACAGTTGCAAAACGAGGTGAGCCTAGCCAGCCAATTGCGAAATGTGGACATCATCATTGCCGGCGGATCCCACCGGGTGATTGCCAAGCCCACCGACCGCCTGCGCACCGATTTGCCGGATACCCGCACGGGTGACTACCCCATCTTGCGCTCCTCCGCCAGTGGTCAACCGGTGGCGGTGGTCAACACCGGCTCCAACTATCGCTACGTGGGCCGCCTGGTGGTCAGCTTTGACGCCAACGGGGTTATTGCCCGCATTGACCCGGTGAGCGGTGCCTATGCCACCGACGACCAAGGGGTAGCAGCTGTCAGGGGCACCCCCAATCCTGACGTGGTTCGGGTGGCCAATGAGATCGGCAACATCATCCGCACCAAGGATGGCCGCACCTTTGGCTCCACCACTCAATTTCTCAACAGCCTGCGGGCAGAGGTGCGCACCGAGGAAACCAACCTGGGCAACCTCACTGCCGATGCCAACTTGGCCTACGCCAGAACGGTCGATCCTTCTACGGTTATCTCCCTGAAAAATGGCGGTGGCATTCGCGCTCCCATTGGGGCTACCACCGGCGGCGGCGGCGGTGAGCCGGTGCGGCGCATCCCACCGGTGGCTAACCCTGAAGCCGGCAAGCAGTCCGGTCAAATCTCTCAGCTGGACATCGAAACGGCCCTTGCTTTTAACAACGGCCTCTCTCTGTTGACCGTCACCGCTGAGGAACTGAAGCAGATAGTGGAACACGGGGTGGCGCAAACCCAGCCGGGAGCTACGCCGGGCCGCTTCCCCCAAATTGGCGGCTTTGCCTTTAGCTTTGATCCCTCGCGGCCACCGGGATCCCGCGTCCTCTCCTTGCGGGTGGATACGCCCACAGGTCGGGATGTGGTGGTGCGCAACGGCCAAGTGCAAGGGGATCCCAGACGCACCTTCCGCCTGGTGACCCTGGACTTCTTGGCCAATGGTGGGGATGACTATCCCTTCCCTCGCCTGTCTAACCCCAACCGGGTCAACTTGGCCCCCAGCTCTGGCATTACCTTCGACACCCCCGGCAGCGAGCAAGATGCCTTGGCTCGGTATTTGCGGCAGATCGGCGTGTTCACCCAAGCAGACACCCCGCCTGCCCAGGATACCCGCATCCAGAACCTGTCGGCCCGCCCAGATACGGTGCTGCAAGGGCTGTAGATTGGGTTAATGGACTGGGGCGGATGGATCCGGAGGAGTAGGGATTCCGATGCCAGACTCACTTCTTGCAAAAGGGGAGATTGGCTTGGATGAGTTGCCTCAGCAGCGTGCCGGAGAAATGTCTTGAGCTTTTTAGGAAGGGATCCCTGGCCAGTGTCAAGGATCCCTTTTCTTTTTCCCACTTCCATCCCCGCTGTTGTTGCTTGGCAAGGCTTACACGAATGCCCGGACGGGCTGTGAACCTTTTGGGCATTGCTCCCAACAAATTCATGGATTCTGTATACGAATCGAATTGCAGATTGAAGGAGGAATCATTACCATCAAGGGTGACGTTCGCTCCTTTTGCTGTTCATGACCCTGGAGACGTTTTTTACCCAGCTCAACGCCAATGGCTTAGCCATTGCGCTTTTGCTCTTTGCCACCCCTTGGGTGGTTTGGGTTCTCTGCGACTGGATCCCAGGCCAATGGGAGGAGCCTTTTTTGCTCAGCTTAAGTATCGGCTTGGGAGCGGTAACTCTTGTCCTCTGGGCGGGCTACTTGGCCTATGCCACCAACACCGCCGGCTGGCAGGCGGTGGTGAAGCAGGCGGATATGTTCTTGCTGCTGGTGCCTCCCTGGACTTTTCTTAGCTCCATCTGGGTGGCGCGGCAGCGCATGCCTCTCTCGCGGGTGCCGGCTTTTCGCACCTTGCAAGGGATCGGCATTTTGGCGGCAGTCTATCTTATTTTTTCTTGGCTCAGTCGCCGGGTTTATCTTGTCTTCTTTTCCCGCCTACCCTTCTCGGCTTTCCTGTGGATCCTGGCGGGGCTGTTGGGGGTAGCCTACATTGGCTATCGCATCATCTTCGGGGATCCGCCCAAGTACCCGCCTGAAACCTGAGGGGACGGACAGCAGGGAGTGACATACTCCCGCACTCATGCTGACGCATAGAGTGCGGGCTTCTCAGTGACTCCTGTGAAGGACGTTTCCTGAGCTTTAAGAACGGGATGCCCCACCGCTCTGTATTTGATGTTTATCGCCGCGTTGTGGTCTCGGTGTAGTTCCAGTCCACAATGCGGGCAAGAGTGCCACCTGTCTTGAATGGTCTTCGGTACCTTTTGGCCGCACCGAGAGCAGTTTTGGCTTGTGCCGTTTGGATCCACTGCGATCACCCTCAGCCCAGCTCTTTCAGCCTTGACTGCGAGAATCCGCAGGAATTGCCCCCACCCGGCATCATAAGTAGATTTCGCTAGTTTGGTTCTGGCAATACCTTTGATGTTGAGCGCCTCATACGCAATATGCTTTCCCTTGCTTACCAGCTTCTTGGCTGTTTTGTAGTGGAAGTCTTTACGCTGGTTGGCCACCCTGAGATGAGCCTTGGCCACCCGCTTCAGGGCTTTCTTGTGACGGTTTGATCCTCTCCTCTTGCGAGACAAGGCCCGCTGCAACCTCTTGAGCCTGAGCTCTGCCTTGCGATAGTGCTGGGGAACTGGAACAGACTCCCCCGTGTCGGTTACCAAAAAGGAGTCCAGCCCCATGTCGATCCCCATGGTGTTCTCCAGTGTTGGCAGGTCAGGAGTGAACTCGGGGACAGACGTATCTTGCAGGCTTAATGTCACATACCACCCGTCCGCTTTGCGGGTGATGGTAGCAGTCTTGATGACAAAACCGTCAGGCAAAGGACGGTGCTGAATCAGCTTAACTGTGCCAATCTTGGGCAGATGAATGAACTTCCCCTGAATGCAGTCCTGCTTCATCTGGGGGAAGGTGAAGGAACGATACCGGCCCACCCCCTTGAATCTCGGCCTCCCTGTCCTCTTGCCGTTGTGGTCGCCTTTCAGCCAGCGGTCGAATACTTTGTGCACTCGCTCTACGCAATCTTGGAGGACTTGCGCATGGACTGTTTGGTATTCGGGGAACCTTGCCTTGGTATTCACCAGATCCCGTTTTTGGGAGTAGTAATCAGGCCTGTCTTTCAGTTCAGGCAAATGACAGATTAAGGGGCAAGCTTTGATATCACAGCGGTTTTGCTCCCACCAGTTAAACCGCTCTGCCAACCGATAGTTGTACTGCTTGCGCAACAGCTCCAGCCACTGATCCATCAGGGCAACCTGGCTGGGCGTAGGCCGCAGGCGGTACTGATAAGTAGTCCTCATCTTAAGCGTGCCTAGAAACCGCTACACTGATTATAGCACCAGTAAGGATTAGCAGCCATGAAGCATGATTTTGTTTCCAGCGGCAGAGCTGTATCTGATTTGAAGGCACACTTGGTCTTAACCACCAAGTACCGACGCAAGGTATTTACTAGAGAAATGTTGCAGCGATTGCATGAAGTTATGTATGACCTCTGCCAAAAGTGGGGCTGCAAACTTATTGAGTTTAACGGCGAGGCAGACCATATTCATCTGCTGTTCCAGTACTATCCGCAGATAGATTTGTCCAAGTTGGTAAACAACATTAAATCCGTCTCTAGCCGTAGGATGAGAAGCGAGTTTGCGGACTACATCAGCAAGATATATCGGAAAAATGTACTGTGGAATGAATCTTATTTCATCGCTTCATGTGGTGGGGTGACGGTCTCGGTTTTGTGCCAGTACATTGAAAACCAAGGAACTCCCGCCTCTCATCCCGACCCTCGTCCTGCGGACAGAGGGCGGGGCTTCTCGGCGGACTAGCTAAAATCAAGGGAGACCTTTTGCAACTTGGCAATGGTGACCGTCCCTCTGACTTCAGCCCTGAATATCGACTATCGTCCTCTGCAGGAGCTGTTATCGGCGGGAGCCTGGCTGGAGGCGGATCGGCTGAGCCTACAACTGCTATGTCGGGCGGCAGGAGAGGGGGCGGCGCGGCGGGGCTGGCTGTATTTTTCCGAGGTGAGCCGGATTCCGGTGGAGGATTTGCGAACGATTGATCACCTGTGGCGAGTGGCCTCTGGGGATCGCTTTGGCTACTCGGTGCAGCGGCAACTGTGGCTGGGGGTGAACCGCAACTGGGAGCGCCTCTGGCCGCTCATTGGCTGGAAGCAGGGCTACCACTGGACTCGCTACCCCGACGAGTTTACCTGGGATCTGTCTGCCCCCAAAGGCCACCTACCCCTTTCCAACCAACTGCGGGGGGTGCGGGTTCTGGAGGAGTTGCTCACCCACAAGGCTTGGGAAGAAGCTTCTGGCTGAGCATCCCTGGTTACTGGCTGAATCATAATTGGACTGGACTGTGGCCGAGCAACTGCAACTGACTCAATTTCCCGACCTGCCCGTCGATCTGGCCCAAGCCTGCGAACAAGCCATTCGGGCAACTCGCTTGGCCATGCAAGCGGGGTATCGCCGCCTGCTGATCGAGATCCTCGCCCCCGACCTGAAGCCGGAGGTTTTGGCTCGCCCTTTTTTGGAACTTGTGCAGCCACCGGCTTTGGTGCTATTTAGCGATGCCGGCGGAGCGGCTCTGGCGCAGCGGGAATGGGGATCCCTACCCGAAGGGATCGAATTGCAGAGCCTGACTTCCCGCACTCAACCTACCCCAGAACAGAGCATCCTGCTGGTGATGCCCGCGGTTTACAGCTTGGATCAGGTGGAGCGGGTTTGCCAAGCGGTCAGTGGCGGGGATCCCTCTGGGCTGACTTCCAAAGGACGGGATCCCAAACCCGTCGTGCTGCTCAACCCCCAATTGCAGGATGCCGCCACCGTGGGTGTGGGTCTGGCCGGTCGCCGACTGCGGCAGCGGTTCCTGAGCACCTTTGAGACCAGCTACTACCTGCGCTCCCTGGTGGAGGGGGCCCTGTTTCGGGCCTATCCGGATCCCTGGAGCGTGTGGCAGCAGGAAGAGCCCGGCCTCTACAGCGTCTTGAAGACTTTTATTGCCCAGCCCACCGGCGAGGAAGTGGCCGAACTGTTCAGGGCCAGCAAGGGAAAGGATCCCTGGTGGAGCTGGCGGCGCTGGCTGGGATCCCTGTGAGGGTCAGGATCTCATGGGGAGAGAGGCCAGGGGTGAGGGTTAGTACTATCTCAAACTCTTTTAATAAAGACTATAAAGCTCCCCGCCTCATCTCTATTTCGGTGATATGATCACACCACGCTAGGAGTGTCTGGGGATTATCCCCAGGCTGAGATTACATCCTCAGAACCTGATCTGGTTCATACCAGCGTAGGAAAGCGAGCACTGGAGTTGACAACATGCGCAGCGAATGGGTTGCCCGTCGCCGTGGGCAAGCAAACGTAACGCAAATGCACTTTGCCCGTCAGGGCGTGATTACCGAAGAGATGGAGTATGTGGCCCAGCGGGAAAACCTGCCGCCGGAACTGATCCGCTCGGAAGTGGCCCGGGGTCGCATGATCATCCCTGCCAACACCAATCACACCAACCTCGAGCCGATGTGCATTGGGATCGCTTCCCGGTGCAAAGTCAATGCCAACATTGGCGCTTCCCCTACTTCTTCCGGCTTGGCCGAAGAGCTGGAAAAGCTGAAATTGGCCATCAAATACGGCGCCGATACCGTTATGGATCTGTCCACCGGCGGGGGCGATTTGGATGAAATTCGCACAGCCATTATCCAAGCTTCTCCAGTGCCCATTGGCACGGTGCCCATCTACCAGGCCCTAGAAAGCGTGCACGGCAACGTCGAAAAACTTTCTGCAGAAGACATCTTGCATGTTATCGAAAAACAGGCCCAGCAGGGGGTGGACTACATGACCATCCATGCCGGGATCCTGATCGAATATCTGCCGTTGGTACGCCACCGCCTGACGGGAATTGTTTCTCGTGGGGGTGGGATCCTGGCCCGCTGGATGTTGGCCCACCACAAACAAAACCCGCTTTATACCCACTTCCGCGACATTATCGAGATTTTCAAGAAATACGATGTTTCTTTTAGTCTGGGAGATTCTTTGCGACCGGGATGTTTGCACGATGCCTCTGATGAGGCGCAACTGGCGGAGTTGAAAACCCTGGGCCAGCTGACCCGCATGGCCTGGGAGCACGATGTGCAGGTGATGGTAGAAGGGCCGGGGCACGTGCCGATGGATCAAATTGAATTCAACGTGCGCAAGCAAATGGAGGAGTGCGACGAAGCTCCCTTCTACGTTTTGGGGCCTTTGGTAACCGATATTGCGGCAGGCTATGACCACATCAGCTCCGCCATTGGGGCGGCCTTGGCTGGCTGGTATGGTGCGGCAATGCTCTGCTACGTCACCCCCAAGGAACACTTGGGTTTGCCCAATGCTGAGGACGTGCGCAACGGCTTAATTGCCTATAAAATTGCCGCCCATGCTGCCGATATTGCCCGTCATCGCCCCGGTGCCAGGGATCGGGATGATGAGATGTCGAGGGCTCGCTATAACTTCGACTGGAACCGGCAGTTTGAATTGTCTTTGGATCCAGAACGCGCCAGAGAATATCACGACGAAACCTTGCCGGCAGATATCTACAAAACGGCAGAGTTTTGCTCTATGTGTGGGCCAAAGTTTTGCCCTATGCAAACCAAGATGGATGCAGAGGCTTTGAGCGAGCTGGAGCGGTTCTTGGCCGCGCAGCCAACAGGATAAGTCTTGGTTCATCCCCAATCCAATGGGTTGAAACCATCTTCTGTCCTGCCTATGGACTGGATTGGGATCCCTGTCTCAAGTTCTCAAGAAGTCAGGTCTAGAGCCCTGTCTTGCTCCGGGGATCCCTGCCCTTTGCGGCGGGGAGTGTGTCAAGCTGATCTGTAGAAGAACCATTGCAGTTGGCTCACTTGAGCACAGAGGATGACATGGCACTTAGACAACTCGGGCATGTCGCCATCCGGGTAGAGGACATTCCCAAGGCGGTGGAGTTCTACCAAAGGCTGGGCATGGTTAACGTCTGGCAGGATCCCGACTGGGCCTACATGAAGGCAGGAGAGGATGGGCTGGCACTGCTGGGGCCGGGCTATCGCGCAGCAGGGCCTCACTTTGGCTTTGTCTTCGACAGCATAGAGGAGCTCCAGCAAGAACACCAACGCCTGAAATCCCAAGGGATCCCGGTAGGGGCCATTCACACCCACAGGGATGGCACGGCCTCTTTCTACGGCAAGGATCCCGACGGCAACCTGTTTGAGTTTTTGTATGAACCTGCGGGAACCTTCGACCAAGCCAAGGCAGCCCAAGCCACAGCTTGACTTAGCACCTTGAGGGCGCTCCCCCAAGTACTCTCAGTTTGTCCAACGCAAAGGGATCCTCTTGTACACAGGGGATCCCCTTTTTGACCGGCTTTAGGAATACCCCTTGCCCAATTTGAATCGGCAGGAGCTGCCCACTCAGTCACCAGATCTGCTGGAGGTTTGCACGTACAAAATCACCAGGAAGATGGCGGGCACCAGAACGACTAAGAGAGTGGCCAAGATGCCCAGGTAGTTCGTCTCCATAACTCACAAATGCCACAAGCCCAACTGGCAGTCAGCATACCACTCTGAGGTGCGACTTGCCCAAAGGGAAAACGGGCGGGCCAAGGCTAGGGCTTGGTTTTGACGGAAACATCCCCCAGCACTTTGGTCTGGCAGGCAAGGCGGTAGCTATCGGGCTTGCGCTTGAGCTTGCGGTTTTCTGCCTCGGTGCGAGGGGAGAGATGCTCGGATCCCTCGACAATCTCCACCACACAGGTGCCACATTGGCCGTTGCCGCCGCAGTTGAGCAGCTTGGCCATCATTTTGTAGAGATCGATCTGGTTTTCCAGAGCCTTCAAGCGCAAGTTAGCGCCTTCAGCGACGAAGATCTCTCGGTTCTCGTTGACGAAGCGAATCGTTGCCATACCCCTGCCAGAAACCACGACACCTTTCAGCCTGAGCCAGGAGAGCGCTCACAGTTGCTAAGTATTGTAACATTTTAAGTCATATTTTTAATCTCTGGCGAGAGATCTGGGATGATGATGCCTAAAGTGAGACGGCATCCTGCCTGAAGCCACTCAGGTCGGTAGCGTTTCGTTATACTGTTTGATGCCCGCGATGGAAATTCTGAGAGCGATATCCTCTTGGGTGCGCTCAGGGGTTCAAGCGGGTGCGGTACCCCCCGACTCTGAAGAGACTGCTCGGGTCAGGATCCTAGGTAAGATGTCGGCTTAATTGTTTGACTGGATATCGCGTAAGTGTTGGAGAACGTGGAGGACCGAGCTTTATGGGACTACCGTGGTATCGGGTCCATACGGTTGTACTGAATGACCCAGGTCGCCTGATCGCGGTTCACCTGATGCATACCGCTCTGGTAGCAGGTTGGGCCGGGTCGATGGCGCTCTATGAGACGGCCATTTTCGATCCGTCGGATCCTGTCCTAAATCCGATGTGGCGTCAGGGCATGTTTGTCATGCCATTTATGGTTCGCCTGGGGGTGGTCAACTCCTGGGGCGGTTGGAATATCTACGGCGAGAGCGTAGCCAATGCGGGCTTCTGGACGTTTGAAGGGGTAGCTACTGCTCATATCGTTTTGTCCGGATTGCTCTTCTTGGCGGCCTGCTGGCACTGGGTGTACTGGGATCTGGAGCTGTTCCGGGATCCCCGCACCGGCGAGCCGGCTTTGGATCTGCCGAAAATATTTGGGATCCACCTGCTGTTGGCCGGGATCCTCTGCTTTGGGTTTGGCGCCTTTCACCTGACGGGGGTGTTTGGCCCGGGGATGTGGGTGAGCGATCCCTATGCGACGACGGGGCACGTCCAGCCGGTAGCACCGGAATGGGGGCCAGCCGGTTTTAACCCCTACAACGCCGGAGGGGTGGTGGCCCACCACATTGCTGCAGGCATCGTGGGCATCATTGCAGGTCTATTTCACATCACGGTACGCCCACCCCAGCGCCTCTATCGCGCTCTGCGGATGGGGAACATCGAGACGGTGCTTTCCAGCTCGATTGCGGCGGTGTTTTTTGCCGGTTTTGTGGTGGCCGGAACCATGTGGTACGGCAGCGCCACTACCCCTGTGGAGCTGTTTGGTCCCACCCGCTACCAATGGGATTCTGGCTATTTCAACCAGGAGATTAACCGCCGGGTAAATGCGGCTATGGAAGCCGGGATGACCCGCAGCGAGGCCTACAACTCCCTGCCCAAATCTTTGCTCTTCTACGACTACGTGGGCAACAGCCCGGCCAAGGGGGGTCTGTTCCGAGCTGGCCCCATGAACAAAGGGGATGGCATTGCCATCGAGTGGCTGGGCTACCCGGTGTTCCGTGACCGCGAAGGGCGCGAGCTAACGGTGCAGCGGATGCCCAACTTCTTCGAGACCTTCCCGGTTATTCTGCGGGATGCCGATGGGGTGGTGCGGGCAGACATTCCCTTCCGTCGGGCAGAGTCTCGCTATAGCTTTGAGCAGGTGGGCGTGACGGTGGAGTTTTACGGCGGCAAGCTGGACGGTCAGGTGTTTACCGACCCGGCAACCGTCAAGAAATATGCCCGCCAGGCCCAGTTGGGTCAGTTGTTTGAGTTCGACCGAGAAACCCCCAAGGCGGACGGCACCTTCCACACCAGCCCCCGCGGTTGGTTTACCTTTGCTCACGCGGTCTTTGCCCTGCTGTTCTTCTTTGGCCACATCTGGCACGGCGCCCGTACCCTCTTCCGGGATGTGTTCGCCGGTATTGACCCCAATATGAGCGAGGAAATGGTGGAGTTCGGCGTCTTCCAGAAAGTAGGGGATCCCACCACTCGCAAGGTTCAGGAAGCCTAGAGCCCTTTTCGGCGATGCCGTCGGCACTCTGCTTCACTTTGGAGATGGGGTGCTGGCGGCTCTGAGTTAATCTGGAATCAAGCCCCCTTAGAAATGGAGGTTTTGTATGGAAGCCATCACCTACACCTTTATCCTGTTTTTGACGTTGGGCCTTCTGTTTTTCGCGGTCGCCTTTCGGGAAACTCCGAGAATTACCAAGAAGTAACCCAGGGTAGTGGCTGCCGTTCCTGCTGTGCCGGGCTCAAGCAAGGCAGAGGGAAGGTCAGTCTCTTTTGAGATTTGTGGTTTAGGCTTAGTTCTGGATGGGGCCGGAGCTCTCTCCGGCTTTCCTATTTGCGGTTGGGTAGCGGCAACTCGGAATGGAGTGATTCCAAAATAAGATTCCAAAATAAATAGTCAAGTAGCGGCAACCTGAGGATCCTTCCTTTTGGGAGAGGAGGGGGGAGTTCTCAGAGCTACTGAGACCCTTTTCGGTACTCTTCAGTACTCTGTAGGAGAACGCTTGTCCTACTGCTCAAATTGAACTCGCTAAGGATGCCTTAGGATGGCTTTTGGGATCCCAGAGACAGCTTAGCTTGGGTTCAGATTCAAGATTGGGTTAACGATGGCAACAGTGCTGCTGGTGGAAGATGATCCGATCAACGCCCGTGTTTTTGAGAAGGTGTTGCGACGGCGGGGAGGTTTTGAGGTCTTTCACAGCCAGGATGTGGAGCAGATTTTGAAGCTGGCCCAGGGGCACGAGGTGGATGTCATTTTGTTGGATGTTTCCCTGTCCCAGAGCACCTTTCGCGGCGAGGCGGTGGACGGGATCCGCATTGCCCAACTGTTGAAGGCGGATCCGAAAAGCCGCTCCATCCCCATCATTTTGGTGACGGCCCATGCGATGCGCGGCGACCGCGAGGCATTTTTGGCCCAGAGCGGGGCAGATGGCTACATTGCCAAGCCGGTGGTGGATCATGAGGAGATGGTGAATCAAGTTCGCCAGGTGTTGTCTCGAGGGCCGGGGCAGGGGTGAGTTCTCCTGGAGAAGAGTTAGGCGGCGAAGCTGTGCAAAATCGACTGCCAGAAGGGGATCCCATCCTGCCCTGGCAAATCGGGATCTGCTGCCCGCTCAGGGTGGGGCATTAAACCCAGAATCCGACCGCTGGGATCGCAAATGCCGGCAATATTATCCACAGAGCCGTTGGGCGCAACCGGAGCATAGCGAAAGACGATCTGCCCTCGATCCTGCAACTGCTTGAGGGTATCCGGATCACAGGTGTAGCGGCCTTCCCCATGGGCGATGGGCAGGGTTAGGGTGGATCCCTGGGGATACGCGCTTGTCCAGGGGAGATCCTGCCGTTCTACACGGATCCCCACTCGGTCGCAGATAAAGTGCAGGTTGGCATTGCGCACCAGTGCCCCCCGCAGCAGTCCTGCCTCTGTCAAGATCTGAAAGCCATTGCAAATGCCCAGCACATAGCCCCCTCGCGCCGCGTGCTCCTTCAGGGATCCCATCACCGGAGCAAAACGAGCGATGGCCCCACAACGCAAATAATCCCCATAGCTGAAGCCCCCCGGCAGCACCACCACATCCAGCTCCGACAAATCCGTCTCTCGGTGCCAGATCAGCCGCGTTGGGCAGCCCAAGAGGCCGCGGGTTACCCAGGCTACATCTCGGTCGCAGTTGGAACCCGGAAAAACAACAACGCCAAACCTCACGCCAGCCATTGGGATCCCTTAAGTGAGAGGAAAGAAGATGGTCAGATTAGAGGGATGGAAGAGGGGTTGGGGGTATTCTTGGAATGGCCATCAGATCAACCCCAAATCGCGTGAACCCATCAAATTAACCACCGATGGCAGCCACTTGGATTTGATAAGTCTCAATCACCGGGTTGGCCAGCAGTTGATGGCACAGCTCATCCACCTGGCGGTGGGCGGTCTCGGCGTCGGGGGCCTCTAGCTGCAGTTGGATATGCTTGCCAATGCGCACCTGCTGTACCTGGGTATGCCCCAGCTGATGCAAGCTGGACTGAACCGCAGCCCCGGCGGGATCGAGAACAGAGGGGCGTAGGTGAATCTGAATCTGGGCCTGGAACTGCATAGAATAAAGGCTGGATCTGTTACCAGTGTATCAGTCGGATCATCACAGCTTTGGGTTCAGTCATGGATGCGTCGCGCGTGGTGGCCATTGCCCACAACGTTTTCCGGGAAACGATTCGGGATCGGATTCTCTACCTGGTGATGGTATTTGCGGTGGCCATGCTGGGAGCCACTGTTTTGATCCCGCAGGTGGCCAACCAGGCCCACAACAAAATCATTGCCGACCTGGGGTTGGCAGCCATTCACTTCTTCGGCCTGATCGTGGCCATTTTCGTGGGCACAGGGCTGGTGAATAAGGAGATTGAAAGACGCACGGTGTATGTGCTGATCGCCAAACCCATGAGCCGGGCAGAGTTCATTGTCGGCAAGCATCTGGGCCTATCGGCGCTGCTGTCGGTGCTGGTGCTGCTGATGACGGTTGTGTTTCTGCTGAGCTTGCTGCTGATGCAGGCCCCGATCCCCCTTTTGGCCATTCTCTGGGCAACAGTCTTCACTTTCTTAGAGCTGGTGCTGATCGTTGCCGCAGCCCTGCTGTTCGGGGTTTTCACTTCCTCGATTCTGGCCACCCTCTACACCATTGCCCTGTTCCTGATGGGCCATGCCAGCCGCGCCCTGCTGCAACTGAGCAAGCTGGTGAAAGATGCCGGATTTGGCAAACTGTTTGAGGTGATTTATTTGATCCTGCCGGATTTGGAGCGCCTCAATTTGAGAGATGCTGCGGTTTACGGCCAAGTTCCGCCCCCAGCAGAACTTCTCGGAGATGCACTGTACGGCTTGGTTTACACCCTTTTGCTGCTGATTCTGGCAGTGTTGGTGTTCGCCCGGCGTGAGTTCTGACGTTACCTCTTCCCCCATGCGTTTTTTCCACTTCTATACGCCCGAACAGGTGCCTTCATCTGAGATCCCGGAGTGTGCGGTGGCCATTGATGTGCTGCGGGCCACCACCACCATTGCCACAGCGCTGGCAGCAGGAGCAGAAGCGGTACAGGTGTTTGCCCACCTGCAGCAGCTCCAAGAGGCAAGCCAAAACTGGCCGGCTTCCCAGCGGCTTTTGGCCGGGGAACGGGGGGGCAAAGCGGTGGCGGGGTTTGATCTGGGCAACTCCCCCCTCGACTACACTCCCGACCGCGTGCGGGACAAGCGCATCTTCCTGAGCACCACCAACGGCACGCGCAGCCTACAGCGCCTGGAAGGGATCCCAGTGGTGATTACAGCAGCCCTGGTGAACTTGGGAGCCGTGGTGGATTTTCTCAGACGGGGCTCCTTTGCCGAGGTGTGGCTGGTGGGATCCGGGTGGGAAGGGGCCTTTTCGCTGGAAGATACTGCCTGTGCCGGGGCTATCCTGCATCGCCTGGGCTGCTCTTTGAACCAGTTGGGCAACGACGAGACCTTGGCGGCCTTGGCCCTCTACCAAACTTGGCAGGACGATCTGCTGGGTTTGTTGAGACGCTCTAGCCACGGGCAACGGCTATTGGGTCTGGGGCCGGAAAACGATAAGGATCTGGCCTACTGTGCCGATCTGGATCGTCTCTCGGTGGTGCCCCGACAGGTTCAGCCAGGGGTTTTGGCCAGTGGCGGGTAGATTTTGGACAGGTGGAGCGACCTGTGGATCCCACCACCCTCTGGGCTGGAAGTAGGCGGCCATTGTCAGCATGGGCTGGATCTCAACAGGCCGGGCGTAGGCTTGGGGATCCTTCCACGCCAGATATGGTCTTCGGCTAACCTGCTTGTGCCGTGTCGGGAGCGATGCCCAGCGCTTTCTGGTGCAGCCACGCCTGCCATTCTCCTGGGATCAGCTTGTTGTTAAACGCATCGCCAGAAACAAACATATCCCGCTGATTCTGGGCCAACACAAAAATGGAGCGGCGATCGAAATGGGAAGTGAGTTTGTAGAGGGTGTAGGGGCCTTCTGAGTAGAGGGTCAGAGTTTCCTGATCCAGACCGTGGCGGCTGCTTTGGCCATAGGCCCGCAAGACCATGTTGATCAATCGCTCATAGTGCATAGACCGCAGATTAGAAAGCTACACAGAACATAGACAGATATTACGGAAACCGCTGCCAAGGCCTGAGCGGCTCAAGTTAACTCAGCATAACAAATCCTCTTGGATTGCTAGGCAACGCCAACGCGAATGAACAAGATGGGATCCGCACCCATGCAGCGTCAAATGCAGCAGAAAAATGCGGTAGAACTTAAGGCAAGCCATCACGCAACCCTCTTGCACAGGCAGCCCCCCATGGCCAACATGGCGCCCCGCCCACCCCACCCCACAGAGCCTGTCCGCATTGGCATCGTCGGCGCTTCCGGCTACGGAGGGGTGCAGTTGGTGCGGTTACTGAGCGAGCATCCCGGCGTGCAGATCACCTACCTGGCCGGGCAAGACAGCGCCGGCAAGCGCTACGGGGATCTCTATCCCCAGTTGGCCCAGGCGGTGGATCTGACCGTTCAGCCGGTAGAGGTGGATCGTATTGCCGCCAACAGCGATGTGGTGTTTTTGTCTCTCCCCAATGGGCTGGCTGCCGAGCTGGCCCCGCCCTTGCTGGCCAAAGGGTGCAAAGTCTTAGATCTGTCGGCGGATTACCGCTTTCGCAACCTGGCCACCTACCAATCTTGGTACCGCATGGGTCAGACGGATCCCAACTGGCCCAGCCCTGCCTATCGCCAGGCCAATGAGCAGGCGGTCTATGGGTTGCCGGAACTTTATCGCGAGGCGATTGCCCAAGCCCAACTGGTGGGCTGTCCCGGCTGTTATCCCACTGCCTCATTGTTGGCGGTTGCCCCTCTGCTGCGGCAGGGGTTGGTGGAGCTGGACAGCCTCATTTTCGATGCCAAATCCGGCGTTTCGGGGGCAGGTCGTACCCCCAAGGTGGGATCCCTGTTTGCCGAAGTGGACGGCTCTCTGGCAGCTTATGGAGTGGCCCAGCACCGCCATACGCCCGAGATCGAGCAAGCTTGCACCGACCTGACCCACACCCCCATCACCGTGCAATTTACGCCTCATCTGGTGCCCATGGTGCGGGGGATCCACGTCACCTTGTATGCCACTCTGCGGGATCCCGGCTTTGTGGGGGAAGATTTGCTCACCATTTACAATGCTTTCTATCGCCAATCTCCTTGGGTGAAGGTGCTGCCGCGGGGGGTTTACCCGCAAACCAAATGGGTCTCCGGCACCAACACCTGCATGATCGGGGTGGAGGTGGACAGCCGCACCAACCGCGTTATTGTCCTGTCGGTGATCGACAACCTGATGAAAGGGCAAGCCGGGCAGGCAGTGCAGTGTCTCAACTTGATGATGGGATGGCCGGAAACGTTGGGTTTGCCTCGGCTGGCGTTTTACCCCTAGCTATAATGCCCGTGATCCCCTTGAGGCCGGTTCTGTCCATGTCTGAACCTCTGGATCCCGCTTTCCATTCCGAGCCCCAAAATGCCTCGCCCAGCTCAAAGGTTGCCTCGGATGCCGTCAATGGCGCTGCTGAGGGCCTGAACTGGGAGGAGCTGTGGCGGCAGCTGGAAGCGGGCTGGCAGGATCTACCCCGTCGCTCCGAAGAGACGGTGCAACAGACCCTGGCTCGCCTGCAACTGGAGTGGGGCGGGCTGTGCCGAGAGGCGCGGGATCGGCTGCAAAGCGCTCTGGAACAGTCGAGAACGGCGGGATCCCCAGAGCCCGTCCACCGAGAGCTGCAAGCGCTCTTGCCCCTGCTTAACCCCTGCCAATGGGAAGTGGTCATTGGCTCTTTGCGGCAGGCTGCGGATCGCGCCTGGGTGGCCAGCCTACTGTATCACGGCTTACAGGAACCGGCCCATCCAGATGGGATCCCTTCTTGGGCTCGGACGCTGACCTCTGACCAACGCTCTGCTCTGGAGGCGATGAGTGCCCGTGCCTATGGCAACAGCCGCCTGCCTTTGGTGATGGACAAAAGCGGCCAGATTCAAGTAAAGGCCTCAGCCGCCTTGTTGGCCGCCTTGATCGCCATCGAGATCGGCAGTGTGGGTTCGGCAGGTGCCTTGTCCTTGCTGGGCACACCGGAGCTGCGCAAGCTCTTGAATGCCGAGGGCAAGCTGCGGCGAACTGGCTTAAAACAGGGACGAACTGCCCTCACAGAAGAAGAATGGCAAACGCTGCGCCGTTGGCTGGATCCCAAGGGATCTCCTCCCGACTGGTATCTCAATCTCACTCAAGTGGGGATCCAGACCACCCAAGTAGGGGACTATGTGGCACGGCGGCTGCGGGAGTTTTTCCAGAGTGAGTGGATTAAGCTCGTGATCCCCCCCTTGTATCACCTGGTCATCGATGCAGTGCGGCTGCTGACGGGAGAAGTGTTTCTCAGCGTGGGCACCACCCTGGAATCGGCTTTGGAATCGGCAGAGGCAGGGCGGCGACTGGAGTTGGTGCTGCAAGCCTTGCCCCAGGCGCGGAACATTCCCAGACCCAACCAGATCCAGGCTGCCATCCCTGCTGTGGTGGAAGCTGCCGAGAAACTCCTCAGACCTCTGCTGGCGCGCCAGTTAATGACGGTGGCGGACATCTTCGATCCGCCCATTCGCAACGAGAGCCTAAATGAATTGGGGCGGCAGCTCAACCTCTGGAACCCCTTCCAGTTTTTGCTCACCTGGAGCACGGCCGGCTGGCTGGAGGCCCTTCTGGATCAGATCAGCGAGTTGCAGCAGACCTACCCGGAAATGCCCCTGTGGGAGAGCTATCGCCAGGGCGTTGAGACGGCAGCGCAAGCTCCACGGGTAATGGATCAGGCGGAGGCTCTGCGTCTAACGGCCAAGAGTCTGGATCCCAAGTTGGATCCCTTGGAAGATTGAGTAGATGATGCATAGGGAAGAAAATTTCCTACAGCATCCACAAAGTGAGGCTGGCAGGCTAGGTGGAATCTTTTCTACGCCAAAGACAAATCTGCACGGGTTGTAGAGGGTGGCCGGCGGACTGGTTTCCAACCTATTCCCAAGTTAGCCATCCAGGCGGCTAGGAAAACTCCATCCACGCCACCAACTGGCCACCCCCGTAAGCAAGGGGAGTGTCGAACAAAAACATGCGGGTCAAGGACGTGACCGGTAAGATCCAAGCAGGGATCCCCAAATAAAGAAACGAAGAAGAAACCAACGTGCGACATCAAGTTTTGGGGTTAGGCATTGCGGGGCTGGCGGCGGCGCGGCTGTTGCGGGCCCAGGGCTATGAAGTGCTGGTTTGGGATGAGCAAGATTCCCCTCTTCTCAGACAGCGGCAGGCTGAGCTCAATCAAGAAGGGATCCCGGTTCGGCTGGGGCAGCCTTTTCAACTGGCCGAAGGGGTGAAGCAGGTGGTGGTCAGTCCGGGCATTGCTTGGGATCACCCGCTGCTGCAGGAGGTGCGTCAACAGGGAATCCCGGTGGTGGGGGAGGCGGAGCTGGCCTGGATCTATCTTGACCACCTACCCTGGGTGGGGATCACCGGCACCAACGGCAAAAGCACCACCACGGCTCTGGTGGCGGAAATGTTCAAGGCGGCGGGGTTGCAAGGGATCCCCTGCGGCAACATCGGCCTGCCCCTGTCGCAGGTGGCTTTGGCAACGCTCCAGGGAAAGCTCAAGCCGGATTGGATCGTGGCGGAGCTGAGCAGCTATCAGTTGGAAGCCAGCAGCCGCCTCATGAGCAGTACTCCTGGAGGGCCGCCGCGCATTGGGGTGTGGACCACCTTCACTCCCGATCACCTAGAACGGCATGGGACGCTGGAGCGCTATGCCAGCTTTAAGGCTCGCCTTTTGGATCGGGCCCAGTGGCGGGTGCTCAACGGCGAGGATCCCTACCTGTGCTGCCGCCGGCAGGACTGGGAAAATACCTATTGGACTTCCCTTGTTGCTACCCAAGGCTGTTGTGACCGGGATCCCACCGCAACCCTTGACCTGCGGGAAAACCGCCTCTACATCCAGGGGGAGATGGTGGCGGAGCTGGAGGACTTTGCAGAACGCTGCCCTGGCCAACACAACCTGCAAAACCTGCTCTTGGCGGCAGCAGCAGCACGTCTAGCTGGGCTCCCCAACGCTGCCATTCAAAAAGCCATCCGATCTTTTGCCGGCATGCCCCATCGACTGGAGCGGGTGGCGCAAATCCAGGTGGGATCCACCCCTATCCGCTTTGTCAACGACAGCAAGGCCACCAACTACGAGGCCGGCTGGGTGGCGCTCAACGCCCTTTCCCCACCCATTATTCTGATTGCCGGAGGAAGGGCTAAGCAGGGGGATCCCGGCGCCTGGTTGCGGTTGATTCGGGCCAAGGTGGCCCGCGTGGTGCTGATGGGGGAGTCTGCCCCAGTGCTGGCAGAGGCCCTCCAGGGGATCCACTATACTGACGTTGAGCTGGTGCCAACCCTAGATGTAGCGGTGGAAAGAGCCTTTGCAGCGGCTTGTTCCCTTTCGCGTCAAGCTCAGAGCTTGGGGAAGCCCGCTCAACCCATCACCATTTTGCTGTCCCCCGCCTGTGCCAGTTTTGACCAGTACTCCAGCTTTGAACACCGTGGCAACCATTTCCGAGCCTGCTGCCAAGCCCTCCAGGGATCCCTGGAATGCTGAGGCTCGCTGGCTGCGCTGGCTCACCTTGATCTGGCTGGTGCTGGGGCTGATGATGCTGTTTTCCGCTTCCTACCCGGTGGCTCAGCGGATCACCGGCGATGGCCTCTACTTTTTCAAGCGCCAATTGCTCTGGGCCGGGTTGGGTCTGGGTTGCTTCTGGGTTCTGGTGCGGATCCCGCTGCGGCGCTGGTTCCCCTGGGCCGGGATCCTCTGCTTGGTGGGAGTTGGCCTGGTGTGGGCCACCCAGGTGCCGGGATTGGGGGTTTCCCGCCTGGAGGCCAGCCGCTGGCTGGATTTGAAGGTGATCCCTGTTATCCAGCCCTCGGAATTGCTCAAGCCCCTGTTGGTGTTGCAGGGATCCTGGATCTTTGGCCGCTGGTTTCACCATCCTCCCTGGTTCCGCATCCTCTGGGTGGTTATCTTCGCCTTTGCGCTCTTGGGGATCCTCGCCCAGCCCAACCTGGGCACCACGACCATCTGCGGCCTCACCCTCTGGGCTATGGCTTGGACCGCCGGGATCCCAGCTTTCACCCTTTTGGCCACAGCGGGGCTGGGGATTCTGGCGGCTGTGGTGAGCATTCTCAGCAAAGATTACCAACGGCGGCGCATCTTGGCCTTTTTGGATCCCTGGGGTAACGCCCAAGGGGATGGCTACCAGCTGGTGCAAAGCCTGTTGGCCATTGGCTCCGGCGGCCTGTGGGGCAAAGGGTATGGCCTTTCCCAGCAAAAGCTGTTCTACCTGCCCATCCAATACACCGACTTCATCTTCTCGGTGTATGCAGAAGAGTTTGGCTTGGCCGGATCCCTGTTCTTTCTGGGGTTGCTGACCTTCTACACTCTGCTGGGCTGGCGGGTGATGGGGCGCTGTCGGGAGTTGACCATTCGCTTAGTAGCCTGCGGCTGCCTGATGTTTCTGGTGGGGCAGTCGCTGATGAACATCGGCGTGGTCACCGGGGTTCTGCCCACCACAGGCGTGCCCCTGCCTTTGTTCAGCCATGGGGGTAGCTCCATTCTGTCAGGGCTGATCACAGCAGGATTGTTGGTGCGGGCAGCCCGCGAAGCAGGGTAAAGTAAGGCTGCATGTTGCCAACCCAGCAAAGGGATCCTTTCACCCAAGCAGCAAACCCAGAGGGCCAGGGATCCCTATTGGTTGGCCTCTGCTTTAGACCGGCTTCTTATGCGGCAAAATCCAGAGCTGACGTTGCAACCGAGCCTAGATCCAGCCCATTTCATCCAAAACGAGGGCAAATACGGTCGCACAACAAGCCACCAACAGTGACACATGAGCCGGTTGACCGTGGGCAATGCAAACGCCGGCTGCCACCGAAGCGCCCGTAGCAGCGGAAAAGGTGCGACCTGCCCAATTGCCTTTGGAGGGTTTGTCAGAAGGATTGAATTTGTTAAACATTTTTACAGCAGAAAGAGGATACAAAAGGAATAAACTTCATTAGGAAACGGCCTCAGATTATCACCCCCCGACCTGACTCAAGAAGGATCCAAGGCCATTCTCAATATTTCTTCGCTTAGGCTTCAATCTTTCGTAAAATTGCGCTGAGATGCTCATAATCATCCCGCAACAGAGAGCTCAACTGCCGACCTGCCTGTAAAAGCCAGTTGCGATCCCGGTTCAGGATTCGGTAAGTCTGGCGGATCACGGCAGCCACCAGCTCATCGGTTGGGATCCCGTTGACCCGTAGCAGGGTGCGCAAAAACTCGAAAGAGCGGCAGAACTCCCTCACTTCCGTATCGGAGCAGAGATAAACCGGCTGGTGAATCTGGGGAGGGCGTGGCGGCAAGTACTGATAGACCCGTCCCCCGCTGACAAAGCCGACAATGGCCGCGCGAAAATCGGTGCGCAACATGGCAAAAATCTGGGGCTGTTGCTCCCGCAGCTCCTGAGGGGAGAGGCCCAAAGCCCTGGCGCGATGGACGGTGTCGATGGGGGCGATGGCGGCATAGCAAACCACGCCATAGATCAGGTTGCCGGTCTCTTCGTCTTGGGAGCGCGTCCAACTGCCGAGAGCAGGCATGGGCGGGAAGGTCAGACGTTCCGGCTCGAAGCACTGGGCCACAAAGGTTGTGGTGTCGGCCTCCACCACTTCTCCAAAAGCAGAAGCAGGCTGGGGGGCTCTCATCGGGATCTCAGACTTCTCAAGGGTTGCTGCTGCAAAGGCCGACGGAGGGAGACAGAGGAGTCAGGAGAAAATGGAATTTTTCCAGGTTTTAAGACTTGTGAAGATAGGGGCATCCCCTTGCCCAACATTTTGCCCCTTTTGCAACGTTTTGTCCGATCCCCGGACGGCAAATCGGCAACTCAACGACCTATGAGATCCTCATTGCTAAGAAAGTTAGCCGATTTTGGGGATCCCTGCGTAATATATTTTTTCACACGCTCCCGCGCAAATTCGCCATCCTAAATATTAGCCATTCTAAGTATTGAGCAGTTGGCGAGCGGAGGGAGAAACAATGAATGCTCAGCAACGCGGCCAAATCATCGCTTCTGAGTGGATGATCGACAGCCAAAACCCGGTACACTCCATTTCTCGGCTCAAGCGTCGGGCGACCTACTCCGATGTAACCCTCTGGTGGTTGGTGGTGCAACTCAACCTGATGGAACAAAACTCTATTCATACCGATCACCGATAGGATGGACGGCACAAGAACAATCGGCCACAAGAAAATCCCAGCCCAGGGATATCCCGGATCCTAAATCCAATCTTAAAACTTAAAAAAAACAAAAGAAGAGCTGAAAGTTGAGTCGGGTTGCACCTCGAACACCAGCTCTTCTGGACAGAGTAAGGAATAGAGATAAAGAAGAACCGAGTCTCGACCCCCCTTTAATCCTCCAGAGGCAAAGCCGCCACCTGAGCCGATTGCACTGGCAAGGGGAAGAAAGGCCGCTGCACGATTTCAGTTGCCAACACACTGCGCAACTGGGCAGCTACCGCCACCGTCGTGACATCGTAGGTTTGGGTAGCCAGGCGTGGGTAGAAGCCAATGCCGAGGATCGGCAACAGCAGACAGAGGGCCACCGCCATTTCCCGCGGGCGCATATCCCCCAGGTAATCTTCCAAAACCAAGCCGGGATCCTGAGCCCCGTAGAACACCTGACGCAGCATAGAGAGCAAGTAAATGGGCGTCAGAATGATGCCCACTGCCGCCAGCAGGGCAATTCCCGCTTTGAAGGTCGGCGCATAGGCATCGCTGGTGGTCAAGCCCAAGAACACCGTCAGCTCACCCACAAATCCGCTCATCCCCGGCAGCGCCAGAGAGGCCAGGGATCCCGCTGTAAACAGGGCAAAAGCCTTCGGCATCTGCTTGGCCAACCCTCCCAACTTGTCGAGGGCAAGGGTGTGGGTGCGCTCGTAGGTGATCCCCGTCAGGAAGAACAGAACCGCGGCAATCAGACCGTGGGAGATCATCTGCAGCACTGCCCCATTGATGCCCAGCTCCGTGAAGGCGGAGATCCCGATCAACACAAAGCCCATGTGGGCAATGGACGAATAGGCCAAGCGCCGCTTGAGATGGTTCTGACCAAAGGCCGCCAACGCCCCGTAGATGATGTTCACCACACCCAACACCGCCAGCACCGGGGCGAAGTACACGTGGGCTTCCGACAACATGCCCACATTCATGCGGATCAGGCCATAGCCCCCCATCTTGAGCAGAACTCCCGCCAAGATCATGGAAATGGGAGCAGAGGCTTCGCTGTGGGCATCCGGCAGCCAGGTGTGCAGCGGAAAAATCGGCAGCTTCACCCCAAAGGCGATCAGCAAAGCCGCATACACCAACAGCTCCAAGGCTAGTGGGTAAGACTTAGCGCTCAGCTCTGCCATCTCCAGGCTGAAGCCCTCGCCGTAGAAGGCCATCGCCAGGGATCCCACCAGGATAAAAATAGAGGCGGCAGCGGTGTAGAGGATGAACTTGGTGGCGGCGTACTGGCGCTTCGGCCCACCCCAAATGGAGATGAGCAGATAGACCGGCACCAGCTCAATCTCCCACATCAGGAAGAATAGAAGCATGTCCTGCGCCAGAAACACGCCCACCTGGGCACCGTACATCAGCAGCAGCAAGAAGAAAAACAAACGCGGCTTGTGGGAGAGATTCCAAGCCGCCACAATCGACAGGGTCGTGATCAAACCGGACAGCAATACCAGCGGCAAGGACAGGCCGTCCACCGCCAGCGACCAGTGGAATCCAATTTGGGGCACCCAGGCGTAGCGCTCCGCCAGTTGCAGAGAAAAGTCCTGCAGGTCATAGTGCCGCGCAAAGACATAGGCCATCAGGCCCAAATCAAAAGCCCCCACAGCGAGGGCATACCAACGCACCCAACGGCTCTGGGGGATCAAGGGGATCCCGAAGGCTGCCAGCAGAGGCAAGAGCACCAGCACCGACAGCCAGGGAAACTCAAAAGAATTGCTCATGACCGGGAATAAATACTCATGCTCGATACCTCAATGATATGAAGCTGTGTAAACAAATGGGAAGCGATATTTACAAAAAAATCTGCGCAATAGCGCAGATCTCGAGAAGGTTTCTCCAATGCCAATCATCGAGGATCCTCAAGGGATCCGGCGCGATAGCGCTCCGTCGGGTGGATAGGCCGCCCGAGCTGGCCAGGGATCCTCCGGCCAAGCAAGATCTCGGCTCCTGAACTCCCCCGGTACCTGGGGGGGTCTACTCATCTTCGGCAAAGACAAAGCGGTGCAGCTCGTCCAGGGTTGGCTCTGGGCTTTCCAGAGCAAAAAGAACCGCGTCCTCAATCACGGCGCTGACCTCCGCGTGGATGGCTTGGAAGTCTGCCTCGGACATTAGGTTGTGCTCCAGGGCATAGCGTTCCAGTTGTTTAATGGGATCCCGCTGCCGCCAGAACTCTTTTTCCTCAGGACTGCGCAGCTCGTCAGGGTCGGCAAGGGAATGGCCCCGAAAACGATAGGTGATGCACTCTAGCAAGGTGGGGCCTTCTCCGGCACGGGCGCGGGCGATGGCCTGTTGGGCGGCCTCTCGCACTGCTAGCACATCCATCCCATCCACCTGGTAGCCGGGCATGCCAAAAGCCGGGCCTTTGCGGTAAATATCGGTGTCGGAAGTGGCGCGTTCATGGGCCATGCCAATAGCCCAGAAGTTATTTTCCACCACATAGACGATGGGCAACTTCCAGAGGGCGGCCATGTTGAGGCACTCGTAAAACTGGCCGTTGTTGCAGGCTCCATCCCCAAAGAAGCAGGCGGTTACCTGGTCAGTGCCCCGGTATTTGGCAGAAAAAGCAGCCCCCGTCGCCACTGGGATCCCTTCGGCCACAAAGGCATAGCCCCCCAAGAAATTGTGCTCCGCCGAGAAGAGGTGCATGGAACCACCCCGACCCTTGCTGCAGCCGGTGGCCTTGCCGAACAACTCTGCCATGACCGCCCGCGGCGGGATCCCGGTGCTGAGGGCATGCACATGATCGCGGTAGGTGCTGCACACGTAGTCGGTGGGCTTGAGCGCCTTGATCACCCCCGTAGAGACGGCCTCCTGGCCGTTGTACAGATGCACAAAGCCGAACATCTTGCCCTTGTAGTACATTTCGGCGCACTTGTCTTCAAACAGGCGGCCCAGCACCATGTCTTCATAGAGAAGACGAGCCTCTTCGGCAGAAATGCGAGCAGTCGTGGAGCGCGAAGTGAGTTCTTGAACCATGCTGCGGTGCAACGAATCAGAGGTATCTTAGGCGGTCAGCAGTGAGCTTTGCGGTTTGCCCATTATCTCATGCTCCAGTCTGTCTGCCACCTTACCTGGAAATCCCATCCTGCAGGGCCGAAAGCGGTTGTTTCGAGGCCAAGGGAGTTAAACTGAAAGGCTAGGGCAAGAGGCGTTTCCATTGCAGCAGCCGCATCAGGACTCCGTCCCGCAAACGCGAATCTTGAACACCAGAGGGGGGGTTTCTTCTGCTCTCGGCTTGGACGTCGATCTGCTGGAGCCGGGGGCAAGAGGTATTTGGCCAGCCAACGTGACGGGGTGCGCCCATGGGAGCCCGTTGGGTTAGCGGTTTTGCGGCGGTGTTGTTTGCGTTGGCGGTCACCCTGCTAGGGGGCTGGTATTTTACTGCAGCCATTGGGCTGATCATTTTTTTGGCCCAGTTGGAGTTTTTTCGCTTGGTGCAAGCCAAAGGCAATGCGCCGGCCATGCGCACCACCATGTTTTCCAGCCAGGTGCTGGTGATTTTGCAGCAGGTGAGGCCGGAGTGGACCAGCCCTGCCTTTATCGTGGCGGGATCGATCATCTGTTTTTATTTGCTCTTTAAGCCCAAGGTGGCCACCATTGCCGATATTGCCACCTCGATTTTGGGGTTGTTCTACTGTGCGTTGCTGCCCAGCTTCTGGATTCGGGTCAGGGCCTTGTCTTTTGCGCAAGGGCTGGGCGAAGGGCTATGGATTACGCTGCTGGCCATTGGCTGCGTGATCGCTGCCGATGTGGGGGCCTACCTGTGTGGTCGGGCCTTTGGGCGCACCAAGCTCTCCATCCTCAGCCCGAAAAAGACGGTGGAAGGGGCGGTAGCCGGGATTGCCGCCAGCATGACCCTGGCCGTGGCCGGAGCCCACGCTCTGAGCTGGCCCTGGAGCTGGCTGAGCGGCAGCGTGCTGGGTTTTTTGATTGGGTTAACTAGCCTGCTGGGGGATCTCACCGAGTCCCTCATGAAACGAGATGCGGGAGTAAAAGACTCCGGGGATCTCATTCCCGGCCACGGCGGCATTTTGGATCGGGGCGATAGCTACGTCTTTACCGGGCCGCTGGTGTTTTACTTTATGGAATGTCTGGAATGGCTCAACGCCTATTTCAGCCAATAATCGGGTTTTGTTCCTCAGCCTTCCTTTGCTGCATCTCCAAGATGACTTGTCTGACGTTTTCCAGACAGCAAAATCCCTGCGGGTTGTTCACCTGACAGCCACAGCCCCTGGCTTTGATGTGGTCGGCAATCCCCTCGAGGATAGCCTGGGGCGTTTTGGATCCCTGGAGCTCTTGCCAAATGCGCCGGCGCGTCCATCCAAAACAGTAGCAGACAGGCACGTCCTCGCCACTTTCTTTTTGAAAGACGGGAACCTTGAGGTCGTCAACCCCAAAGCTTTGACCTTCCTCAGAAAAATAGACGACGGGGCAAAGGGGATCCCGACAAAACGCATAGCTGGCGTTAGCATTAAGTTGCTCCAAAGCCTGACAAGACAGAAGGCTCTTCAGCGTAATCAGTTGAATCGGGATCCCTTGCTCCCCGCTATTTGGACACAAGGGCTGCCAAGCTTTAGCAGAAAATGGGAAAAAGGGTTCTCTTGTCATGGGTTATTAAGCTGTTGCTGTTGAAAGATAGCGCAAGAGGAACTTTTCTCCTGCTCAGAAAATTTTTGTTGACACTTTTCAATGAGTGTCGATAACTCCCCTCTGAGTTCCTGTAGATGGGCGATTGACTTGTCGATTTGTCTTAGTTTTTCAGTTAGCTTTACGTACACCTGCCAACAGGGCAGGGCTTGCCCGTTCTCCTGAAGCAGGAGCAATTCTTTGATCTCGGCCAGGGTAAGTCCCAAAGCCTTAGCGCGGGCAATGAAAGCTAGCCGCTCCAGCTCAGCTTCTCCGTAGAGGCGGTAGCCCCCCTCTGTCCTACGGGGCTTGGGGATGAGCCCCAGGCGCTCGTAGAAGTAGAGGGTTTGGGGGCTGATGCCCAACTTCTCGGCTACCTGACCCACCCGCAGCAGCTCAGACATGCCGGGTTCTCTACCCTCTCTCCAGAAGCTCTCTTAGCCTAAACCCTGTAGCTAACTACAAGGTCAAGAGAGATCCCCAGCAAAGCCCACCCCCCCAAAAGAAAACCCGACGGCTGGGAGTAAGCTTGCTAACCTAGTTAGGGTAGTCCTTTGAGCAACCCAGCCCCCGCATGACTGCTGCACCTTCCCTCGCCAACCTGCCCAGCCAGTACAACCCCTTCGAGACCGAGCCGAAGTGGCAGCGCTTTTGGGAGGAGAAGGGCTTTTACGTGGCGGATCCCAAGGCGCCGGGAGAGGCTTTTAGCATGGTGCTGCCCCCGCCCAATGTGACGGGCAACCTGCACATGGGCCATGCTTTTGCCTTTACCCTGCCGGATGTGGTGACGCGCTACAAGCGGATGCGCGGCTACAACGTGCTCTGGCTGCCCGGCACAGACCATGCCAGCATCGCCGTGCACACCATCCTGGAAAACCAACTGCGCCAAGAGGGCAAGACCCGCTTCGATCTGGGCCGCGAGGCTTTTCTGGAGCGAGCTTGGGCTTGGAAGGAGCAGTCGCAGGGAGCTATCAAGAGCCAATTGCGGCGGCTGGGTCTCTCGCTGGACTGGACGCGGGATCGCTTTACCCTCGACGAGGGGCTGAGCCGGGCGGTAACCGAGGCGTTTGTGCGGCTATACGAGGCGGGGTTGATTTACCGGGGCGAGTATTTGGTGAACTGGTGCCCGGCCACCCAGTCGGCGGTGTCAGACATTGAGCTAGACGACAAAGAGGTCAAGGGCCACCTGTGGCATTTTCGCTATCCCTTGGCCGAGGATCCCAGCCAGTATCTGGTGGTGGCCACCACTCGGCCCGAGACCATGCTGGGGGATACGGCGGTGGCGGTGAACCCCCAAGACGAGCGCTATTGCCATCTCATCGGCCAGTTCATTCGCCTGCCCATTAGAAATCGCCTCATCCCCATCATTGCGGATGAGTACGTGGATCCCTCCTTTGGCTCCGGGTGTGTGAAAATTACCCCGGCCCACGACCCCAACGACTTTGAAATCGGCAAACGGCACCAATTGCCCTTCATCAACATCCTCAATAAAGACGGCACCCTCAACGAAAACGGGGATCCTTTCACCGGCCTAGATCGCTTTGTGGCCCGAGAAAAGGTGGTGCAGTGGTTTGCCGAACATGGCCTGTTGGAGAAGGTGGAGGACTACACCCACACCGTTCCCCACAGCGACCGCGGCGGCGTGCCCATCGAGCCTTTGCTTTCCATTCAGTGGTTTTGCGATGTCTCGGGGATGGGGGCTCGCTGTTTGGAAGAGGAATACCAACGAAATAGCCCCCGCTTTATCCCTGAGCGCTGGACCAAAGTCTACACGGGCTGGCTGGAAAAGCTGCGCCCCTGGTGCATTTCTCGGCAGTTGTGGTGGGGCCATCAGATCCCAGCTTGGTATCCAGTCCTCAATGGCCAGCTTCTCGAGGATCCCCAAGCTTTTGTGGTGGCCCGCAACGGCGAGGAAGCGCTGCTCAAGGCACGGGAAAAGTTTGGCCCAGAAGTTGAGCGGGTGGAACAGGATCCCGATGTGCTGGATACCTGGTTTAGCTCTGCTCTGTGGCCCTTTTCAACCCTGGGCTGGCCGGAAGAGACCGAGGATTTCAAACGCTACTATCCCAACTCCCTGATGTCCACGGGCTTTGACATCATTTTCTTCTGGGTGGCCCGCATGGCCATGATGGGATCCCAATTTACCGGCCAGATCCCCTTCAAAGATGTGTACATCAATGGCCTGGTGCGGGATGAGCACGGCGCCAAAATGTCCAAGACCAAGGGGAATGGTATCGATCCCCTGGAGCTGCTGGACAAATACGGCACCGACGCCCTGCGCTATGCCCTGGTCAAGGAGGTGGTGGGGGCAGGGCAGGATATCCGCCTGGCCTATGACCGCAAGACCGGCGAGAGCGCCAGCGTAGAGGCCGCCCGCAACTTTGCCAATAAGATCTGGAACGCCTCCCGCTTTGTGTTGATGAACTTGGAGGGGCAAACCCCTGCCCAACTGGGATCCCCTGTTCCTGAAGCGCTGGAATTGGCCGATCGCTGGATCCTGTCGCGGCTGCACTCCACGGCCACCCAAGTTATCGCCGAGCTGGAAGCCTATGGCCTGGGCGAGGGGGCGCGCCTGCTCTACTCTCTCATTTGGGATGACTTTTGCGACTGGTACATCGAGCTGGTCAAGCCCCGGCTGCGGGGAGAAGACCTGGCTTCCAAACGCGCAGCGCAGCAGGTGCTGGCCACCGTTTTGGAAACCATTCTCAAGCTGCTGCACCCCTGGATGCCCCACATCACCGAGGAGATCTGGCAGCTGCTCACCCAGGTCAATCAAACCACTTCCATCTCTGTGCAGCCCTATCCCACCCCAGATCCCAGTTGGATCGACCCTCAACTGGAGCGGGAGTTTGGCTTGGTGATCCAAACCATTACCAGCCTGCGCAACCTGCGGGCAGAAGCCGGCCTCAAGCCCCAGCAGGCCGTCACCGCCCTCCTGGTTACCGACGATCCCACCCAGCAGCAAATTCTCAGGGCTGCCCAAGCCTACATCCGGGATCTAGCTAAGGCTGAGGCTTTGGAGATTACGGGATCCCTGGCCACGGAGCCCAAACAGGTGGCGGCTGCAGTGGTGGGCACGGTGCAGGTGCTGATGCCCTTGGCAGGACTGGTGGATGTGGAAGCGCTGCGGGCCAAACTGCAAAAAGACCTGGCCAAACTGGAAAAAGAGGCCCAAGGGATCCGCGCCCGCTTGGAGAACCCCAATTTTCTCAACCGGGCCAACCCTGAAGTGGTGCAAGCCAGTCAGGAACAACTGGCAGAGCTGGAAGCCCAGATGAGGTTACTGGGATCCAGGCTGGAGAAGCTGGGCTGAGATGGCATCAGCGCAGGCAGAGCGGCGGGGTGATGAAGGCAATCTTCCCAGGATTTGGAAAAATCGGGGTGGCGAGCCCCTACTTCTGTGTTAGGATAGGGGACGAGATCGTTGTCGGTTGTAGTGCTCGTTTCTTCTAGTCTTGACGGATTTTCACGTTTTGTATTGGCAGACGGCTCTCCGAACATCTCACCCTTTGTTACTCTCTCTTTCGGAGATCGTCTATGTCGATTTATGTTGGCAACCTTTCCTTTAAGGTGACAGAAGCGGATTTGACCGCTGTTTTTGCTGAGTACGGTTCTGTGAAGCGGGTGCAGATCCCCACTGACCGCGAGACAGGCCGCATTCGAGGCTTCGGGTTTGTGGAAATGAGCTCTGAAGCAGAGGAGCAAGCCGCCATTGCTGCGCTGGATGGGGCGGAATGGATGGGGCGCGACCTCAAGGTGAACAAAGCTCGTCCCCGGGAAGAACGCCCTGCTTTCGGTGGTGGTGAGCGGCGGCGGAGTTTTCAATCTCGCTATTGAAACGCCTGCTGAGGCTTCCCGGTAGCTGGCCAGGGGGCACCTAGGCGCGAGCCGGTCTTGGGCTACGATTCCGGGATCCAGCTGTTTCTCTAGCCTGCTTCCATTGTTCCAACAGAGGAGTTGATGAGGGATCCCGATCAACTCCTCTTACTCTTAAGATTCTTCCTTGCTCCCTGAGAGAGGAAAATAAAACGCTTGGCTTGGGTTACGGCGAGTTCGGGGATCCCTCTGGCCAAGGATCTGTCAGGTCGGCGGTCAAGGGATCCCAATCCCATCCCCAATCGCGGGCAATGGCCTGAGTAATCCCCAGTTGCCCGTGGCCAGGGTAGCGGGCCAGGGCTACCACCAGATCAACAAGCTGCTCACCGGCAGGGATCCGGCCAAAGATGTGCAGCCCATCGCGAATCTGGGATTCTTTTAGCTCGCAGAGATAGCCATCCAGGCGATTCCAATCTTCTTCTTTTTCCAGGTTGAACTGTTGGTCTAGATGCTCTGCTCGAACCAGCTCCTGAATCTGGGCGCGAATCAGGGGACAACGACTGGGATCCAACTGTTGGGCCTGCACGTACTCATCCATCAGCCGTTCCAAATCCGCCAGGGGGCCGTACAGCTCGGCGCGGGTAAGGGGCGGGGTGAGGTGGTCGATAATCACTGCCTGGGCTCGCCGCTTGGCCTGGGATCCCTCTCCTGGGTCGTTGACGATGAAGGGGTAGAAGTGGGGCATTGGCCCCAGAGCAACCTCCGGGTAGCAGGTGGCGGAAAGGGCGGATCCCTTGCCAGGCAGCCATTCCAAGTTGCCGTGCTTGCCCACATGCACCACCGCTTGAACGGCGAAGACCTGCCGCAGCCACAGGTAAAAAGCCAGGTACTCATGGGGGGGCACCAGATCCGGGGCATGGTAGTTCAAGGACGGATCCCGGTCATAGCCTCGCGGGGGCTGAATGCCTACAAACACCTGCCCTAACTGCAGTCCCACCACGGGAATATCTCGAGAGGGCGGATCCCCCCACTGCCGGACGAGGTCGGTCTGGATGGGCTCAGGCAAGCGGGCAAACCACTCTCGATAAAGGGCAGCAGAAAGGCATTGCCGAGCCGGGCGCAGGGATCCCAAGGGGTCGTAGGTCTGGCCTTCGGTTAGCCAATGGATGAGTTCATCTCCAGTCTGGGGCAGGGGATCTACTGAGTAGCCAGCTCCCGCCAAAGCTTTGAGAATTTCCACACAACTGGCAGGGGTATCCAGACCCACCCCATTGGCCAGTCGCCCGTCCCGACTGGGGTAGTTGGCCAGGATCAAAGCCAGTCGCCGCTGGGAAGGGGGGGTACGCCGCAATTTCACCCAGTTGGCCGCCAAATCGGCTACAAACTCCACCCGATCCGGCACAGCCACGTAGGCCACCACCTCCGTTTGCAAGTGGGGATCCCGCTGTTGAACCGCCTTGAAGGAAACGGCGCGGCTGATGATGCGCCCATCCACCTCCGGCAAAGCCACATTCATGGCCAGATCCCGCGCTCCCAGTCCTCGCGTGGAGTCCTCCCAGCTCTGGCGGGATCCACCGCTGAGGATTACCTGCAAAACAGGCATATCCAACTCCTGCCACAGCCTCACGTCGGGCTGGTGGCTGTCCAACCGCGCCAGCGAAAAACTGGTGGTGTTGAGCAACAGGTCAATCTGGCCGCCGAAGTGATCCCGAATGGCTGGGGGCAAGTCTGGGTCTTGAAGGCTATAGGTATACAGGCAAAGGGGTTGTAGCCCCCGCTCCACCAAGGCTTTTGCCAATTGATCCACCGGCTCTGTATTCCCCGCCAGAACATGGGCCCGGTAGAGTAAAATCCCCACCTTGGGAGCTTGGGGATCCGTCGGCGAGGCTACGGGAGGTTGGTAGATCCCAAGACGAGGCAACCCTTGTGGATCCGGCGCCGAATATTGGCCCCCTAGGAACTCCCCAGCCAGCAACAGCAGACAGGCAGCCACATTCTCCGCTCCCCCCTCCAGCCAGTACCGCCACACCCGATCCGCCACCGCCAGGGGCACAGTGGAATGGCTCACCAAATCCCAGTCGGGGCGATCGTCCCCAGGAATGACGATCAGGGTGGATCCCTCCTCGGCTGCCACCTGCTTGGCCACCTCCAGGCCATAGCTCCAGTAGGATCTCCCCCCCAACAGGCGGATCAAGATTAGCCGGGCCTGCCGCAGCACCTTCTCGGCGTAGTCATCCAGGCTGAGGGGCTGTTGCAACTGCAGCAGATTAGCTGCCCGTATGGCCGGAAAGTCTTGGGGCAAAAGACGGATGGCCGCGCTCAAAGCCGTCAGGTCCGTATCGGCTGCCGAGAGAACAACAATGGGAGCAGGATCCTGCTCCAGGAAAATGACCCCGGACTGGGTGGGATCCCATCCCCCTGGCAAAGCAGCTATTCGGTGCATGGCCGCTCTCCCAAGAGAAGGAAGCTCAGGCTTAGCGACTGTACTTGAAGCACAGAAGCACCCCAGCTCCCAGCGCTCAACTGGTCAGGAAGGGCTCCCGTAGTGGTTCCCGCTACCCAAGCATTGCCCTGTCCAAAGTGCTCCGCACTGCTGGCGCGATCGACAGCAATAGAGTCAGCCACCTCATTCGCAGGAGTTCCGAACTGGCGAGCCCACTCGATTGAATGCGAACCGTAGGCTCTCAGAAGAATTGAACTGGCAAAAAAAGTTAAAGCACTTGCGAAAACTACCCTGCCCACCCTTTTTTTCATATCCTTCAAGTCCCCCCTTGCCGACTAGGGCAGCACCGCCTAGAGCCTAGCATGGGGCAGCTTTCTGCTGGCTACTGGGGTGTTGAGCTGCCGCAGAGGGATCCCGCCCTGGCAAAGCCTCAGCCTAACGAGCGTATTTGAGTACCAAGACATCTTTCATGCCCGCTCGGGGTTGGTCAGGAAAGGCTCCCCAAGTTACCCCCGCCACCCAAAGATTTCCCCTTCTATCCGAAGCAAGAGAACCGATCCATTGACATTCTCTCCCGCCTAAAGGCGAGGGATTCTTTCCCGGTTTGTGAAACGACTTTCACTTGCCGGGCTACATTGGGCGTGAGGCCAATACCTCAACCCAATGGGGGATGCCATCACCCCAACTACTGGGACATCGAACTGCCCCAGATACTTCCGTCTCAAATTCACTGCACCCACACCGTCGCGGTGAAACCTAAAGCCACAGGCTCGGCAATGATACTCCCTACCACTGGGCTTGTGGAGCATGTTGCAGCGCGGGCACTTCTGCGAGGTGTACCGCTCCTCTTGCAACACCACCCGCATCCCCAACTGCTCTGCCTTGTAGGTGAGCATCCGCCGCACCTGTCCCGACAGCATTTGGTGGATTTTCTGGTTGGCTACCTTGTTGTACTGGGCCGACCGCCGGATATCCCGGATGTCCCCAATCACAACCGTCTGCACGCCTCTTGCTTGGAGCGTGGAGACCAACCTGGTCGTCTGCTTGTGGAAAATGTCCGCCATCTGCTTTGCCAGCCTAGCTAACTGACGCTGCTTAGAACGAACTAACCGCTTCCACCGCCGTGAGTCTCTCTTCTTGCGAGCCATTAGCCTGGAGAGCTTGCCCTTCAGCTTGTTCTGGTAACGCCTTTGGGAACGCAGCAACCGCCCGTTGGCTATGAAAGTTTCCTTCCCATCGTGGGCAACGGCCAGATGCACTTCTCCCAAATCCACCCCTGCCACTTCCCCGGCCTTTGGTGTTTCCTCTTCTTTCCTCTCCGCCTGCCGTTTGCTGGGGTCGTAGCAGGCCCGCAGCTCGTACTGCTTGCCATCCCAGCCGATTTCTACTTAGACTGGAGTCTCCCACGCCCAAGAAATGACCACAGGCGGGTTGGTCTTGCCGTTGGAAAGAACTAACTTCCCACCCCGAACCCTAATGGCAGAGGACTTCCAGATGACCTTGAAGTAGCGCCGCCGTCTTTTGGGGGGCTTGGCGGTGGGGTCGCTGTTGCGGCGGCTGCGCCAGGATTTCAGGGCAGCACAGAAGCTCTGCACTACGGCGTCAGCACTGTGGGCATGGAGCTCATTTTCTGGGCTGTTGGGGAACCAGCGCATTAAGCTTGCGGGTTTCAACCACAAACCTTTTTTACGGACTACCCGCCAAAAGGAAACGAGGGTTTGGGAATACAGCTGGCCTGCTGCCAAAGCCAACTGGTGCAACTGTGGGGAAGTTCCTAACTTGAGCCTGCGGACGCGATACACTTACTTTCACCGGTGCCCCAACTAAGACAGACTATAGCGCTCTGCGCCGCCGCAGGCGTCCGCGAAAGCGTCACGTAGCGATGAAGTAAAAGCCGCCCTTAAGGGCAGGGCTTGCAACCCAGTTTTCTTGGTCAGGGGTTCTAAACTGGTGGCTCCAGAGTTCATTGCCGATGGCATCGTAAAGGCGCACAAAGGCATCGCTAGGCAACTGACCCGGTCTGCTCGGGAAGAGTTCCACTCGCCGCAGGCACCCAAAAGAGCTGAGCTGGCAAAAGCCAGCCCTAGAGAGACAACCCTCTCCAGCGGTCGCTCCCTGTTCATATGCCCACGGCACCCTGACGGGAAAGGACTCCGTCCCGCTACCGCGTTCGCGTTAGCGTCGCGTAGCGACAACGGCGCTTCTTGACAAGGGGGCACCGCCTAGAAGTTAGCACGGGATAACTGACGGGATAACTGTTGGATGATTCTCCAACGGCAGGACTGTCCTCTGGCCGGGAACCTTCCTCAGGCGACTTGGGGTACGGGCTCAGGGTTGGGCAGCAGGCCAGCTAGGCGCGGGGAAAAACGCAGTGCTGCCTGCACAAAGGCTTGAAACAGACGGAAGTGCTCGGCTTCTTCAAAGGTGAACTCGGGGTGCCACTGCACGGCAACAGCCCAGGGGTGGGTTTCGTGTTCAATGGCCTCGATCAGCTCATCTCGAGAACGGGCAGCCAAACGCCAACCTGAGGGCACATCGCGGATGGCCTGATGGTGCCAAGAGACCACAGAGATTTCTTCTGCGCCGACGATTTGGTGTAGCCGTGTGGAGCGGATCAGGCTGACATTGTGGCGAATGGGCTTGCGATCAGCGGGGTTGAAGTGATCCAGCTCGTCGTACACATCAGGCACATGGGGGATCAGCTTGCCGCCACTGACCACATTTAACAATTGCATCCCCCGGCAAATGCCTAAAACAGGGATCCCCTGGGCCAGCACGGCCTGAGCCAAGGCCACCTCAAATCGATCCCGCTCCGCGTTCACATAGCGCACCTGGGGATGTTGCGGATCCTCTCCATAGGTGCTGGGGCAGAGGTCGCCGCCACCGGTCAACACCAGGCCATCCACCCAAGACAGCAAAACCTGGGGTTCGCTTTCGCCTGGGGGAAAAAGAACAGGGATCCCTCCGGCAGCACGAATGGCATCCACATAACGGCCTGGCGCTACAAAGTCTCCCTCGTCATTGCGGTTGCGGGTGGTAACGCCGATGAGCGGTCGATTTGAAAAAGGGGATGTCCGATTCATCCTTCTACGATAACCTTATTTCCCGATGTTGATGGTGCTATGCCTACGGCAGAGGAACCGCACCACTGTCCTGAGCAGAAAAATCCAAAGTTTTCCCCCGCGATAGGAGTTAAATCTCGTTGTTGCGCAACGCTAACGCAAAGGGATCCCAGAAATCGCCGAAGCCATTAACCTTTCCCAAGGAAGTAGCGGCGGCTGATCCCTTGGGCCAGCAAGACGAACAACACCAGGGATCCCTGAATCACACCGGCCAAAGAAGACTCCAATTGCAAAGAGAGAGGCAGTTGCAAGCTGCCGATGTTAAGACTGCTGAAGAAAAAGGCAATCGGCAAAATCAGCAGGGGGTTAAAGCCTGCCAGCATCACCACCAACAAGGCCAGAAAGCCCAAATTGCTGGAGATATTGGGGATGAGGCGATGGAACAGAGCCAACACCTGCAAGGCGCCCGCCAGCCCTGCTAAGCCCCCACAGCAGGCAAATGCCATGAGCAACCTGCGGGTAGCCGGGATCCCCAACCGGAAAGCAGCTACAGGGTTTTTCCCCACCGCCCGCAACTGCAGGCCGAAGCGAGTGTTGCCCACCACCAGCACCGTCAGGGCCAAAGCCAACAGGGCCAGCAGCAACGCCACCGGACTGGCCTCTGACCGCCCCCAGGTGGGCAACCACAGACGGGGATCCAACACTTCCGTCCCGCTCATGGAAGCCACCCCCGGCCTTTTCCAAGGGCCGAAGATCAGGTAGAGCACCCAACCTTGGGCAACAAAATTCAGCCCCAGCCCAGCGAAGATCTCGTTGACCCGCCCCCACACATTCAGGATCCCAGCCAACAGGCCCCAGCCCGCCCCGCCCAGGATCCCGGCCAAAAGCGCCAAGGTAATGGCCAGTGGCGGCGGCAACCATCCCGCTTCCAGACGCACCAGAAACGTGGCCGCAATTGCCCCGACCACCATTTGCCCTTCGATGCCCAAGTTGTAGAGACCGGCAACAAACGTAAACACCAGCCCACAGCAGCAGAGGACAAGGGGAGCCAGCGTTGCCAAAACCCGGCCAAACTGAGCTTCAGTGCCGAAGGCCCCCTGCCACATGCTGGCCGCCACCTGGAGAGGTGAAGCCCCCGCCAGCAGGATCACCCCCGCCACAAATAGCAGCGCTGCCAGCCAAGCCAATCCCTGGATTACCCAGGTACGCTCTAGAGACACCCACGACCGGCCCGATTCCGCTATTCCCGCCATGCTTTAACACTTCCTAGGATTCTTAAACTTAAGATTTTTAAACTCAAAGAGGCTCCCCGCTGCCCTGCTCCAAGAGGGGATCCAAACGGCGCACCAGTTGCCAGCCCTCCACCGCCGCCAGAGGTTGTAACCCCAAATCCCGGATCTCCACCTGTTCTGCCTGCACCGGAGATACCCAAAGGTAGTCTCCATATTCCCCTCGTTGCAGAGCCTGATCATCCACCCATCTCCCCGGATTAGGGGTATAAAAAGCGATGGCCTGGGCCTGACAGACATCCGGCAAGCCGCTGCGGCCAATATCCACCACCGTCTCCCCAGCCTCTGTCGAGGACTCCGTCCGAATAGCGCGAACGGACGGGGGCAGCATCTGGCTCCAATCCATGCGGGCAAAAGCAGGGCTGAAGTTGCCGAAATCAGGCCGCAAGACGATGGTGATCATGGCGAGGATCCCGGCCAACAAGAGGATTCCCACCCACAGCTCGCCGGCACAGCGCAACACCCGCCACCAACTGCAGATCCCTGGCAGCAAGAGGTACAAAAGACCCATCGCCACCAGCGGCCAAGCATGAGGCTGTAGGAGCTCCAGACCGTCTACGCCCAGCCGGACGGCCACCCCCAAACCCAACAGCAACAGCCCCACCGCTGCCAGGCCCCAAGAGATCACCTGAGCCAGACGGGGCTTTAAGTGCAAGGACTCCGTCCCGCTAACGCGATCCGCACCGCTGACCCGACCCCGCATAGCCAACGCTTGATCCAAGGCTACCCCGGCCAAGAGAGCCAGCCAAGGGTAAAGCTGCACGGTGTAGTAGGGGGTTTTGGTGGGATAAAGCTGCAACAACAACAGCAGCAGCAGGGGGAAAGACCAGATTAGCAGCGTGGATCCCGGCTGCTGGCGCACCAGGAGAAAGCCTCCCACCGGGGCCAAAACCGTCCACGGGAAGCCATGAACGGGAATGTGCCAAAGGTAGTACCAGCCGGTGGCATCCGCATGGAAGGGCTCTTGCCCCAGATCCCACACCTTCCCCACCAGGGTGGTCAGCACCTGTGGGCCATACACCTGCATGGCTGGACCTAGCCAGAGGCCAAAAATCCCCAAGCCCAGCCCAAGCGCCAGCCAAAATGGGGCGGATCCCATCCAGCGGCGCCGTTGCTGCACGAGATAGGGGATCAAAGCCGCCCCCGGCAGCAGGATCATGGCACTTTTCATCAGCAGGCCCAGCCCGAAGGCCACTCCGGTTAGCCAAAACCAAACCCTGTGGCCGCGGATACCGTTGACCAGCCCCAGGATCCCTAGCAGCTCCAGAAAGGTCAAGGGCACATCCTGCCCCACCAGCCGCCCCTGCTGCACCCAGAGGTAGCACAAGGGCAAAATTGCCATCCCCAAAAGGACCGCCCGCATTGGCAAAAAAGGTCGCCCAATCCAGCCCACCAGGGGAATGGAGAGCAAAGCAGCGAGGATCCCTGGCAGCCGCGCTGCCCACTCGTTTACCCCGTACAGGGCAAAACTGAGGGCCACGCTCCAGGTGAGCAGAGGGGGTTTCTCGAAAAAAGGCTCCCCCAAAAAAGTGGGCCCCAGCCAATGCCCTCCCCGCAGCAGCTCGCGGGCCATTTGGGCATAAAAGCTCTCGTCGCAGCCAGCCAAACTGGGATCCGCCCCCGAAAGCACAAACAGAGGCACTGCCAGGCCCATGACTAGTAGGCTTAGGCCCCAAAAGGGCACTAGGTGCGGGTCGCGGCGAAACTGAACGAAGGAGCTGGATCCCGGCAGGGATCTGCGGCTAGGAGAACTGCCCAGACGGTTGGGGTTGCCGAAAGGACGCATGGGACAAGTCAGCAAGGGGCGGCTCTAACCAGACTAGACAAGGACTCCGTCCCGCTTACGCGAGCGGCAGAATTTTTTAGGGAAGCTCCAGAGATCCAGAGGAGCTCTAAGGACTCCGTCCCGCTTACGCGAACAGCCTGGCCCAGTCCTCCCGGCCACGACTGAGGAAAAAGGACTCCGTCCCGCTGACGCGATAGGCTGCCAAGCGGACTTGGGTTTTGCGGATCCCACGCAGGGTGGTTTCCTGTTGCTCGCTTAAGGACTCCGTCCCGCTGACGCGAACGGGGTCTTGATCCAGGCGTAACAAGGCTTGCACAATGGCTTCCGTTGTTTCAGAGCCCAGAGCACAGCTCGACTGGGCCAACATTCCCAAATCGAAGCCAAAGGTTTCAGAAAGGACTCCGTCCCGCTTACGCGATAGGAAAAAGAGGCCAGCTTTGTAGGCAATTAAGCTGTAGTAGCGAAAGTAGCCAACAATCTGCAAGACCAGAGCCGACTGGCGGTGTTGTAGGGCTGCCTCGGCCAACAAGCGGTACTGCTTGAGCAGGTTGTAGCCGCTGCGGATGTCTCGCGCGTTGTTCGCGTTAGCGGTGCGGAGCACTGATGACGGCCCGCAGATAGGTGTTGAAAAACTTGATCACCCACCCCGCTACCGTGAGTTGTTGGGCTTCCAGGGCGCGGATCCCCAGCTCCCGGCTGTGAATGGCCACCAGGGTGCTCGCCTGGCGCATGCCGTTTAGCCCTAAGGACTCCGTCCCGCTTACGCGATCGGCAAATAAGGCTTGATACTGCCGCAGGATCTTCAGCTCCAGCCAGGATCCTTCTGCCTCGATCCGGCCCAGCAGGCCCCTATCCACCGAAGCAAAGTCCGGATCCCGCCACAGAGCTGGAGTAAGGAGAAACCAGGCAGGGGGCAGTTGTGCTTTGTGAGCGGCATAGAAGACCCATAGAGACTTCAGGCTATCCAAGGCTTCCAGGAGAATGCTCCCCTCCTGCTGGCGGAGAGCGCTGGTGGCGATGCTTTTGATCTCATCGAGGGCAGACAGGCAGCGCTGATGAGCTGGCGAGCATTCGCCCATTGGAGAGTGCTGCTCTGTTGCTATGCCTACGGCACCCTGTATTCCTGCGCATCGCTGTTGCTGCACAACGTTGTCGTGACGAGGCCGCAGTTGCAGTGAACAACGGGAGAAATAGCCCCTCTTGGATCCGGAGTCCGATCCTGATCTCCTGGAAGCAAGGGATCCCAGGATGGCCTGCCGCACTTGCTGCTCAATGGGATGGATAATCGAAGCCGGCTGCAAAAAGTGAGACACGAAGCGAAAGTAGGGGATCAGCATCAAAAACGAAGCTGTGCCCAGCAGCAGATTCAGCCCGACGAGCAACCCTGGAGGGTGTTGCTCCGCAACGCCAACACGAACGTAAAAGCCCAGGGCTGCCGAACTCCACAAACTGACCACATTGGCCAAAATCAGGAAAAAGAAGAGGTAGAAATTGACTTTCTCGCGCAAAAACAGCTCCGTGACCTTTGGCGTGAAGCGATCCGCGCTCAACTGCACCACAATGGCCACCACCGAGAGGGTAAAGCCCAGCACCCCCGACAACACCTGAGCCAAGGTGGTTACAAATTCCTGCAAAGCTTCTGTATCCTGCGTGGATCCCGCCCGAACCAGGTTCAACCCGCTCTGGATCCAGCGGTGCCCACCCCAAGCCCAAAGCAAACCTGCCCCCACCACTGCAGCACTCCAGGGCAGAAAGCGGGGGCGACGCCCAACAAAGCCTGGATCTGTGTGTCTCTCTTTCACAATGGCCCTTCTCAGAGAGGGGGTGCCTCAATACTCGCTTAGAAGAGCTTCCACAAACTCGTAGCTGGAAAAAGGCCGCAGATCTTCTAGCCCCTCGCCGGCGCCGATAAAGCGGATGGGCAGGTTCATCTGCTGCGTAATGGCCAGGGCAATCCCCCCCTTGGCGGTGCTATCCAGCTTAGTCAGGATCACACCGCTCAACTTGGCAGCCTCGGCAAACACCTCGGCTTGGCGCAACCCGTTTTGCCCTTGGGTGGCATCCAGCACCAGAAGGCTTTCTACTTTGGCTTCGGGAGCTTTTTTATCGACGATGCGGCGGATCTTGGCTAGCTCGTCCATCAGGTTTTTCTTGTTTTGCAGACGGCCTGCCGTGTCCACCAACAGCAACTCGGTGCCCCTGGCCTTGGCGGCTGTGATGGCGTCAAAAACCACCGCTGCCGGATCGGCATTGGGAGAGGGATTGGCGATCACCTCTACCCCTGCTCGCTCTGCCCAAACCTTGAGCTGCTCCACAGCAGCAGCCCGGAAAGTATCAGCAGCAGCAATCAGACAGCGGTATCCAGACTTGCGGGCGACATGGGCAATTTTGCCAATGGTGGTGGTTTTGCCCGCCCCATTCACCCCGACAATCAGCCAAATGTTGAGCGTGTCCCGTTGTGGGGCAAAGGTGGGATTCCCCACCGTCAACATCTGCCGCATCTGCTGCTTGAGGTATTTGACGGCCTCCTCTGGGGGCACCACCTCCTCTCGCATGCGCTTTTGTAGGGCTTGGATGATCTGCTCGGTGGCGTCGATCCCCACATCGGCCTGCAGCAACAGGGCCTCAATTTCTTCCACAGCCTTCTGATCCAGAGGGCCGCGGCCTACCAGGGCTTTCAACTGGTTGATCAGGTTAAGGCGGGTTTTGCCCAAGCCTCGCCGCAGCTTTTGCAGCCAGGAGATTTCCTCAACGGAAATCTCTTCCGGTTTGCGCCCTTGAGCCGCCAAGATCTCGGCTGACCAGCGGAAGCCCTCATCGAAGACCAGCTCTTCCGGCCCCGTCTCTGGAGAGGGAGCAACGGCTGGAGTCACCGGCTCGGGTTTGGGCTCGTCCACAGCGCTGGCTTGCAGGGCTTGGAGACGCTCAGCAGCGCGGGGAGCCAGATCGAAAAACGAGGGAGCTGCCGCCGGCTGCACAGGGGGCGATTCTGGAGATGCTGGTTCTTGTGTTGGAGTGGAGGACTGGACGGGTTCACGGGGTTCTGCTTGGGCAAGTGGGCCGGAGTCCTCAGTCGAGGCCGGTGGCTGCAGCTGGACGGATTCTGCTCGCGCAGGCGGGGCGGACTCCTCGGTTGCCGGTGGGGCTTGGGCAGCAGCACGGGCCTTCAGGTTGGCATAGGCGGCTTTGGCAAAAGCCAAATAGTCTTCAGGGGAGATCTCCGCCGGTTCTGTGGCTGGCGCGGGGGCTGGTGGCGAAGACTCCGCTTCACCAGGAGAGTCGGTAGAGTCGGTATAGCGGCGGCGAAACCAATCGAAGGCCATAATCCCATCTCCAGCCTGGCTGATCTTTATCCAGTTTGACAGAGTAGCTCTCCTGCTAGAGCGCAGCCCTGGGGAGCTCATCCCTGCTCAATGGGGATCCCCGTTAGCGGGACGAGGTCCTTTCCAACCCTTCCACCCGCACAAACCCAATCACCTGCAACTGGTCAGGCTCTATCTCTAGGCTGAGCACCCGCATCAGGATCCCAATCTCTTCCAGCTCTTGCAGGTCAAGCACCTCATTGAGCCCGCCCAAAAACGCTGCTGAGATCTCATCGGGAACCCGCACAGAACCGATCACAAACTCCGGATTCTCCAGCTTTAGGCTGCGCCCTTCTTCCACGCGGATCCCGGTGTTAAACACCACCTCCACCGCTCGCGTTAGCGGGACGGAGTCCTTTTGCTCAGTACCGCCGTCTTTCTCCACCAAGAGGGCAGAGAGCTGAATGCGGCTGGGATCCAAAAACTCGACGCGGGGCTGACGCAGATCGAAACGGCGAGCTTCCCTTCCCGCTCCCCCAAAAGGCAGATCGGCCCGGAGATCCTGAAACTGGCGGAGCACCTCTGGCTTGTTGAGGGCAGCATTCAAGTCCTCTTCTCGCACCAACACCCGTACCGCCGCTTGCAGAGGTCGCGCCAGGCGCAAGGGAGCCCCCTGGAAAAAAGAGGGGTCAATTGCCACCGGATCAGTTTCCAGCTCCAGAAGCTCGATGCGGGGAAAGGGCGCTCGATAGAGCCCGCGACCGGCAATCAGCAGGCGATCCGCTTGGCCATTCAGCAGCCGGTAATTGGGCTGGCTTTGGATGCGCACCTCCAAAACCTCTGCCCGATCCAACTGATCCAACAGAAGCTGCCGCGCCGTCTGATCCGCCAGATAGCCCGCTCCTCCTCCCAAGCCCGCCAACAGCCCCAAGAGAACTGCCAGGATCTCCATGATCACTAACCGGATGTGCCCCAACCCAGGTTAGCAAGGGGATCCCTGGCCCACCTTGGGGATCCGGGCTAGCGCATCACCTTGAGGGGGCTGGCCTCAATGGGGCGATTGCCCATAAAGGTTTTGGCAATTTTCAGGCCATCGGCCATTATCGGCCGATTGAGCGCGGGGTCATGGATGAATTTGGCGCCAGAGGCAACCGTTGGGCGTCCCTCCCCCCAAGTGTCCACGACTTTGAGAGTTGCAGCAGTAACTGGACGTCCGTCGGCATAGTAATCCACCACTTTCAGGGTCGAAGCCCCAACCGGACGGTGGTCAATCTCAATTTCGCTGAACTTGACAGGGCTGGGAAACACGGGCGGGCCGGATTTCTCCTCCAGCAGTACCGGCATCTGAGCAGCCGCAGAGGCCCCATCAGCAGGCAGGGGAGCCAGGTTTAGAGCGTTACCCGTTTGCGTTAGCGGGAGGGCGTCCTTTCCCATAGAAGAAGCCTCTTGCTCTGGAAGCGTGCCGGAATGACCATTTGGAACGGCCATAAGAAACTCCTGAGTTGGTAGAGATAATGAACAAAACAGGACGGGAAAGGGCAGGAAGCTAGATCCCAGTGGAGCGCTGCAGAAGAGGGATATCCTTGGCAAGGCTAAAGGTTGGCCTCCCCAAGTTCAAATGAGTGAGACTGAATCTCGAATCTAAAAATATTCTAAACCAAAGTTTGGCATGGGATCCGCCGGCTGTGACCCAACGGTTCCTGAGACGATGCCGGCCAGTCGCGTTAGCGTTGCGCAGCTATGACGTCCTCTTCGCTTCAGCCACTCCCTGGCAAAATCCAAAGCGGACGGTACACTAGTGAGTTAGCAAAGTCTATGGCAGGGATCCCCTATTCCTATTGGCGCTGGGCAAGGTGGCCGGCACCGGCTCTGTGGGCGTTGCTGCTTTGGTTTGCTCCTGCAGCTCGAGCTTCTACCCTGGACGCGCCCCCATTTGACCTGAATATCGATCTGGCGGCCTAAGCTCACCTCTTGGGCATCGTTCAACTGGCTCACCTGCAGCCACTGAAGGCCATGAATCAGCAAACGGCCCAGATCTTGGGCATGGGCAGGGGATCCCATCCCAGATGCCGCAAGAATGCTGAGTAGGGCAATGGCGACCGGTCTCACCGCGCGAGAACTCCACCCCTTGGAGAGGAGAGGATCCTGTCCTGCTGGCGCGAGCAGCCTGAGGGTGTGGCGAGGTTTCAACATCAGGAATTGGCTCCATCAAGTACCCTCAAGTTAGCGATCCCGAAGCAAGATTGTCCTGCCACCCAAGCGAAACCGCTTTGCTATCAAGGGCAACCGCCGAGAGAGTTTCCCCTGGCTTGGGGGAATGGAATAGGATAGGGCTCTATATTCGGGCAGACGTTTAAGGGCGGTCATGACGGGATCCTCTATATGGAATCCTGAAATCTCCCCAGCTACCCCATCTCCAAACTCCTGGGTCACAGACGGCGTTTACTTTCGGTCGGATGCCCAGGGGATTCATCTGCACTTGCCCAGCACCTTGCCTTGGGAGGAGCTTTGGGAAAACCTGGTTTGGCAGTTGCGCAGCCGCAAACCCTACTGGGCCGGAGTCGCTCCCCTCACCCTCTGGAGCCAGCAGCGAGAGCTGGACATGCCCACCCTACAACTTCTTGCTGCCCTATTGTCTCAGCATGGACTGCAACTGTGGCGCGTTCAAACTCGATCCCGCTCGACAGCGATTGCAGCAGCGACGTTGGGGTATTCTGTGGAGCAATCTTCCCTTTTGGAGGCAGTTCCCCCTGCTCCCCCAGACACCACACCTCTGTACCTACGTTCGACGGTGCGCTCTGGCATGTCCGTGCGTCACAGAGGATCCGTATTCCTGTTGGGGGATCTCAACCCCGGCGGCGAGATCATTGCTGGAGGAGATATTTGGGTTTGGGGACGCTTGCGGGGCCTGGTTCACGCGGGGGCCGACGGCGACAAGGGAGCTGTAATCTTGGCTTTGCAGTTGGAGCCCACTCAGTTGCGCATTGCCGATCAAGTGGCCCGTCCGCCAGAAGGCGGATCCCTGCCCAACACCCCTGAAGTGGTTTACCTGCAGGAGGATGTCATCTGCGTCGCCAGCCTTCAGGATTTTCTGCGGAGAGGAGTATGAGCCGAGTCATTGTCATAACCTCTGGTAAAGGTGGAGTCGGCAAAACCACCGTGACGGCCAACCTGGGCACTGCCTTGGCGCGCTTGGGTCGCTCGGTGGTGGTGGTGGATGCAGACTTTGGCCTGCGCAACCTGGATTTGCTACTGGGGCTGGAGAATCGGGTGGTGTACACAGCCCTAGAGGTGATCGCCGGGGAATGTCGCCTCGAGCAAGCTTTGGTGAAAGACAAGCGCACCCCCAATCTCTCGCTGTTGCCGGCAGCCCAAACCCGCAACAAAACGGCGGTGAATCCGGATCAGATGCGCCAGTTAATCGAGAAGCTGGCCAGCAGCCATGACTACGTGCTGATCGATTGTCCGGCAGGGATCGAACAAGGGTTTCGCAATGCCATTGCCGGGGCCAACGAGGCCATCATCATCACCACCCCAGAAGTGGCAGCGGTGCGGGATGCAGATCGCGTGGTGGGCCTGCTGGAAGCTGCACAGATTTCATCGACTCAGCTCATTGTCAACCGCCTGCGCCCGGACATGGTGGCAGCCGGCCAGATGATGTCGGTGGAAGATGTGGTGGAGGTGCTGGCCATCCCGTTGGTGGGTATTATTCCAGAAGACCGCGAGGTGATCGTCTCCACCAACAAAGGGGAGCCCCTGGTTCTCTCCGCCAATCCAACTCTGGCTGCTCAGGCCATCCAGCGCATTGCCCGACGGCTAGAAGGGGAAACAGTGGACTTCCCCAAGATGGCCAGTTTGGGCGAGTCCTTTTGGGAGCGGGCCAAACGGTTTTTAAACCAAAAGGTGCTCTGACAACTGTTTTGTCGTTTTTCCCCACTTTATCCAGATTGGAATGGCAATTTTGACCTGTTCACAACTTTCACAACTGAGTAACAAGGCCGGCAAAACCTATGCTCCTCGATTTTTTGGATCAGCTTTTTTCTCGGCACTCCGGCAACAGCCGCCAGCAAGCCAAGCAACGGTTGAAGCTGATCTTGGCCCATGACCGCGCTGACCTCACCCCGGCGGCGCTGGAATCAATGCGCCTGGAGATTTTGGGGGTGGTGTCCCGCTATGTGGAGCTGGATTCAGAAGGGATGCAGTTTCACTTGGCCACGGAAGGGGGAACGACTGCTCTTATTGCCAATCTGCCTATCCGTCGCGTTAAGCCCTTAGAGACCGGTCTCAGCCGCTCAGAAGGCGAGAAAGCCTAGAAGGGGAGATTTCTGGCAGCATGTTAATTGGCCTTCATTCCAACAGGGCTCCCAATGCCAGAGTGGTCGTCAAGCTCGCTCTGTGATAGGTTGAGGTAAGTCGTGTGTACTGTAGAAAGAGTGGAGCTGGGTGTAGCTTTTGCAACCTTATGGAGCCAGCACACAGAGGTTAACTAAATGTTAACTCTGCATGTTCGAGCTCATGAACTGCTGACGTGATGGGCAGAGCCCCCTTGACGATTGGAGACTTTCCAGCAGTCTGCATTGGCGTTAGCGTTGCGGAGCAACAACGACGTTAACGATGGCAGCGACGAGATTGTTAGCGTTCAGTAGCTGGAAAGGTAAGGGCTCCGTCCCGCTATTGCGTTCGGTCAAGCCTCAATATGCAAGATTCACTTGAGCTGACGATCCTGTTTACGCTAGCCCTGGTGGCTGGGATCGCTGCTCAGGTGCTGGCCAATTTTGTCAAAGTGCCCAGCATTGTATTCCTGCTGCTGTTTGGCCTGTTGCTGGGGCCAGATGGTTTGGGCTGGGTTCATCCCCAAGTCATGGGATCCGGGCTGGAAGCGCTGGTGTCGTTGGCGGTGGCTCTGATCTTGTTTGAGGGGGGGCTGAACCTGCGGCTGCAACGTCTCAATCAGGTATCCGATAGCCTGCGCAATTTGGTTTTGTTGGGATCCCTGCTGACCCTGGTGGGGGGAGCAGCAGCAGCTCACTATCTGGGGGAGTTTCCCTGGCGGCTGGCTTTTTTGTTTGGATCCCTGGTGGTGGTGACGGGGCCGACGGTGATCAACCCTATCCTGAAGCGGGTACGAGTCGATTCGGCAGTCAGCACGCTCCTGGAGGGAGAAGGGGTGCTGATCGATCCCATCGGGGCCATTTTGGCGGTGGTGGTGCTGCAGGTGGTGCTCTCTGGCCATCCCAGTTTTCTCATGGCCCTGGAACAGTTGTCCAGCCGTCTGGCCATCGGGTCGGCGGTGGGAGCGCTGGGGGGCTGGCTGATGGGATCCTTCCTGCTTTGGTCGCGGCAGTTTTTAACCGAGGAGTTGCGCAACTCGGTGGTGCTGGCGGGGGCCCTGGGGGTGTTTGCCTTGGCCCAGTCGCTGCGATCGGAGGCGGGGCTGATGGCGGTGGTGATGGCGGGCCTGGTGGTGCGGCAGAAGGCGGCCATTGCCGAGCGGGGTGTGCGGCAGTTTCACGGCCAGTTGGTGGTGTTGGCCATCTCTGTGATCTTTATTTTGCTTACCGCCACGCTCTCCCTCAAGGCGGTGTTTGCCCTGGGCTGGGGATCCCTGGCCACAGTGCTGTGCTTGATGCTGGTCATCCGCCCCTTGAGTGTGTGGCTGTGTACCTGGCGCAGCGACCTGAATTGGCGGCAGAAGCTGTTTGTGGCTTGGCTGGCTCCTCGGGGCATTGTGGCGGCTTCGGTGGCCTCCTTGTTTGCCATTCTGCTGACAGAACGGGGCATTACCGGGGGAGATGCCCTCAAGGCGCTGGTGTTTTTGACCATCTCGGTGACGGTGACGGTACAGGGGCTGACCGCGGCTTGGGTGGCCCGTTGGCTGGGTCTGGATCAGGGCAGTTCCACCATAATCATCGGCGATCATCCCCTCACCAACCAATTGGCCCAGTTGATGCGCTCGCTCAACCAGACGGTCGAGGTGATCCCGTTGGTTTCTGGGTCTTCCAAAAATGGGCACGGCAGCTACAAAGCTCCCCACCCAACAGACGGTAAGGACTCCATCCCGCCATCCCGTAAGTCCTCCACATCCCTGTCAGGAACGCCGAAGCGTCGTCCAGCAGATGGCTTGCCCCCACAACTTCATTCCTCTGACGGCAACGGCACCCACAAGTCTGCCCCAAGCCAGGAAGTCGGCAAGCCAGAAGCCATCCCCGGATCCCTGCAGGAAGCTGTACTGAACGAGTCTGCTTTGTTGAAGGCCGATATCGACCATGCGGAAACTCTGTTGATCCTGACTCTGGATCCGCAGGTGAACTGGGCCATTGCCGAGTTGATGGTGAAACTCTCGGTTTCGGCCACCATCTGGACGGTGTTGCTGCCGGATATGCCCATCTCAGAAGGGATCCGCACCTTGCAGCCTTCCTTCCCCCAACTGCAGCGCTGGGCCGGCTATCTGGAGGCCAACCGGGCTGAGCTGCGCTCGATCACCCTACCCACGTTGGCAGACCTGGGCCTGCCTCTCCCTTTATCGCTACGTGACGCTTCTGCGAATGCGGCCTCAACCCTGCCGGAGGCAGTGCGGAGCAATAAAGCTGATGTCTTGACGGCTCAAGAGTCGTTCCCGACAGCGGTGCGGAGCGCTTTTTCAGCACCAGCGCTGCCCAATCCCTTCCTGGCCCAGATGGGACTGGAGGATCCCACCCTTGAACGGCTGCGGGATCAGTTTGCCTATCGAATCAAAGCCGATCTATGCCTGCCCTTGTTGTTGGTGCGCCCGCAGCGGCTGAGGAGCGGCTCATCTCGACCGGGTCGGCTCTTCTACCTGCCTGAGCCAGACATTTGGCGACGCGGGGATCGCATCTACTACCTGGAGCGCGTTTCCAGCCCTGTGGATGCCGGTGCTCTCTCCGCCAAAGAGCCTGATTCCCAAGAATGGGATCCGTCCGCAGCCGTTCACACTCGCGTTCGCGACAGTGGTGCAGAGCACAACAGTGGGATAGAGTCTTTGTTGCCGCCCCAGTATGTTGAGGGCGTCAAGCTCCACTTTGATCTCTAGCCAGCCAGCGGCCACTGGGGATGAGGGAACACCCCTGCACCTGCTCAGGCCGACCCAGATAAACCCAAGCAAAGGTGCCGCTATCCAGTTGCACCCACTGCCGTTCGTACACCCGCGGGTGGTCTTCCAGCTCGTCCAATCGGGGCAATAGACTCAAGGGGATGCGGTAGCACTCGCCGTAGAGCCGGTTTCGGCCACGAACTGCCATCGGGTAGGGGCCGAGACTGTAAAGATCAATGTGGTTGAGGCTGTCTGTCCCCAAAAATTCTGCCCCCTGCAGCAAGCTGTGGTATTGGCCGCCCCGCAGCAGGGATCCGTAGACAAAAACCACTGTGGTCGGTTGCATAGCGTTGCGGAGTAATACAGCTGCTTCACAGTGCCTTGAAAATTAGGGAGATTGCGTCCATTTTTGGCCAATGCGCGGCTCCGACCCGGCCAGTAGGCGCTCGATGTTGCGCCGATGAGCACCGATCACATACACCCCGCCCGCCAACGCAAACAACAAATAGGGCAAAGGCTGAGCCGTTGCCCACATCATCACCGGAGCCGCCACTGCCGCCAAAAGGGAGCTGAAGGAAACGATGCGGGTGAGGGCGAGCCCCAGCAGCCAGACGCCGAAAGTTGTCAGGGCTACTGGCCAAGCCATAGCCAACAAGATCCCCAGGCTGGTGGCCACCGATTTGCCCCCCCTGAAGCCCAGCCAGCAGGAACGGCTATGGCCGATCACCGCGAACAATGCCGCCAAAACCACCCACCACGCGGATCCCAAGGCCGATCCCAGGGCAACTGCTGCTGCCCCCTTGGCAGCATCCACCAGCAACACCAGCAGGGCGGGCCCCTTGCCCAACGTCCGCAACACATTGGTTGCTCCGGTAGAGCCGGATCCCTGTTGACGAATATCGATCCCCCCCCACCAACGACCTACCCAGTAGCCGGTTGGAATGGATCCCAGGAGATAGCCCCCCAGCACCGCAAGAAGAGCCGTAAGCAATGCAGGCATAGCAGGATCTGGAACGCTCTTCCCTCACTTTGCCACAGGGTCTGAGCTGCAACTGGGATCTTGCCCCGTCCAGGAGCTTTTGGCTGTTTGCGGCCTCGTCTGCAGCACCGTTACGTTCGCGCCAGCGGTGCGGAGCACTTTCCCCCTGCCGTGGGCCCCGAAGAGGCGGGACAGAGTTCTCTCCACCCAATATCGAGAGTCGCTAAATATCGAGAGCCGCCAGATCCAAATGGGCACTGTGGGCCTCAATAAACTCCCGTCGGGGACCAACAGCATCTCCCATCAAGATGGTGAAAATGCGATCCGCCTCCACCGCATCTTCGATGGTGATTTGTTTGAGGGTGCGCGTTGCCGGGTTCATGGTGGTCTCCCAAAGTTGTTCAGGCATCATTTCCCCCAGACCCTTGAACCGTTGGATGGTGTACTTGGTGTTGGCAGGCAGCCCCCGCAGGATCTGGTCTTTCTCGGCGTCGCTGTAGCAATAGCGAACATTGTTGCGGCCCCACTCGATTTTGTAGAGCGGCGGACAGGCGATATAGACATAGCCCTGTTCCAGAAGCGCCTTTTGATAGCGGTAGAAAAAGGTCAGCAACAGGGTGCGAATGTGGCTGCCGTCCACGTCAGCATCGGTCATGAGGATGATGCGGTGGTAGCGCAGTTGGCTGGGATCAAATTCATCCCCTTTAACTCCCAAACCCAGCGCTGTGATCATGGCCTGAATTTCGGCGTTTTTGTAGATCTTGGCGGGATCTGCCTTTTCAATGTTGAGAATCTTGCCGCGCAGGGGCAACACCGCCTGAAACTGCCGATCCCGACCCTGTTTGGCGCTGCCGCCTGCAGAGTCGCCCTCCACCAAATACACCTCAGATTCCGCCGGGTCGCGGCAACTGCAATCGGCCAACTTCCCCGGCAGCGTGGAAGATTCCAGGGCAGATTTGCGCCGCACCAATTCTCTGGCCCGCCGGGCTGCCTCGGCAGCATTGAAGGACTGGATGGCCTTATCGACGATCCCCCTGGCCACGTTGGGGTTGAACTCCAAGTACTCCGTGAGCGCCTCGGAGACGAGGGTTTGCACAATGCCCCGCACCTCGGTGTTGCCCAACTTGGTTTTGGTTTGCCCCTCAAACTCGGGGTTGGGCACCTTGACCGAGACGATGGCCGTCAACCCCTCGCGCACATTTTCTCCAGCCAGGTTGCTGTCGGAATCCTTCAGCTTGTTGAGTTTGCGGGCTTGGCTGTTGATGGTGAGGGTGAGAGAGGTTTTCAGGCCCTCTAGGTGGGTGCCTCCTTCGCTGGTGCGAATGTTGTTGGCAAAGCCAATCAAAGTATCGGTGTACACATCCGAGCACCACTGCAGGGCCACTTCCACCTCCACACCATCCCGCTCCCCTTGGATGTAGATGATGTCGGAGTGGATGGGCGTTTTTTCGTGGTTGATAAAGGCTACATATTCCCTGATGCCGCCTGCATATTGATAGGTTTCGCAGTGGGGCGGATCCCGCCGCAGATCGCTAAAGGTAATTTTCAAGCCGGCATTGAGGTAGGCCAATTCGCGAAAGCGGGCCGCCAGCAGGGCATAGTCGAACTCTCGCTCGGGAAAGATCAGCCCATCCGGCTTGAAGCGCACCTCTGTACCCCGCCGGTTGGATCCCTTGGGTTGGGGTTCAGATTTCAGGGATCCCACCACCGCCCCGCGCTCGAACCGTTGAAAGTAAACCTTGCCCTCTCGCCAAACCGTCACCTCCACCCATTCGGAGAGGGCATTCACCACCGATACGCCCACGCCGTGCAGCCCGCCGGAGACCTTGTAGCCGCCACCGCCAAACTTGCCCCCCGCATGCAACACCGTCAGCACCGTAACCAGGGCCGACTGACCGGTTTTGGGGTGGATGTCCACCGGAATGCCACGGCCATTGTCCAAGACGGCTACCGAGCCGTCGGGATGCAGGCTGATCTGAATATCGTCGCAATAGCCGGCCAGGGCCTCATCCACAGAGTTGTCCACCACCTCGTACACCAAATGGTGCAACCCCTTCGGCCCGGTGGAGCCAATGTACATGCCAGGGCGTTTGCGCACAGCCTCCAAGCCTTCCAAAACTTGGATCTGCTCTGCACCGTAGTTTTCCGTCATTCCCAACTCCAATCCCGAGGAAGGCTCCCGGCCAAGATCAACAGAAACCCAGAAAAATTGACCTTAAAGGCCAGGAATCAGCTTATCATCAAAAAACTGTCCCCATGATAGCACAAAAGGCTAGAACGGCCACACAGACGCTTCTGAGGGCCAAGTTCAGGATGGGATGCAGGTACGGAAGTCAGGCCGTCTTGCCGAACTCTAACCCAGAAAGCTCTCCACCAGCCCCGGCGGCGGCTGCACGTGAAGCGCGCCTTTTTCCAAGTCCACGACAGGCACCAGGGCTTTCACAAAGGGGATCAACACCTGCCGGTGATCAGGGGTTGTTATCTCCAGCACATCCTGGCCGGCTGCCAAAATCCCCGAAACATGTCCCAGCAGCTCCCCCTGGCGATAGACGGTCAAGCCGATGAGATCGCGGTAGTGGTACTCTTCCGGCTGCAAGGGCAAGCGGTGGGAAGCCGGTACCAGCAGCCTAGCCCCCACCCAGGTCTCAGCCACCGTTCGATTGGGGATCCCTTCCAGTCGCACCAAATAAAGACCCTTAGCCGGGAAAAACTGCCCCTCGATCAAGGGGTGCAGCAGGGGCTCGGGATCCGTATCCCGCTGCAACCAGCGTGGTCCAGGCTCTGTGAAGCGCTCTGGAAAATCCGACCAGCACCTAACCCGCAGCCAGCCCCGCAAGCCGTGGGCCGCCACCACCTGTCCCACCAGCAGCCAATCGGGATCCCGGGCCATCATGGTCGGTCAAACTCAGTCGAGCCGCGGAAAGTCCACTTCGGTTGGGAAAGAAGCCGGGGTACGCAGCTTCTGAGAGGCCGCCGCGCGAGATCCTTCCCCACCCTTGGCCACGTCCACCATGGAGAGCAGCCCTTGCAGGGTGCCAGGGATCGAATTGGGATCCATGAAGATTACCTTGGCGCTGGGACTGCTGCCTACCTTGAAGCCCATGTCGATATAGTTTTGCGCCATCAGGTATTGCAACGCATTGGCTGCCTCTGGATTCTCCTGCAGCGTGGCGGCGATGGTCTTGATGGCTTCAGCCGTGCCCTCAGCCAACAGCAGCCGCTCCCGTTTCTCCGCTTCTGCCCGCAATAGCTGCGCCTTGGCGGCCCCAGCCGCTTGGTTGATGCTGGCCTGCTGCTCCCCTTCTGATTTCAGAATGGCGGCCCGCTTCTCCCGCTCGGCAGCCATCTGCTTTTCCATCGAGTCTTGCACAGTCTTAGAGGGTTGAATGTCCCTGACTTCCACGCGGGTGATCTTGATCCCCCAGGGATCTGTGGCCTCGTCCAGCTCTGTCAAAAGGCGAGCGTTGATCTCGGCGCGGGAGGAAAAGGTTTGATCCAAATCCATGCGGCCAATTTCTGCCCGCAGAGCCGTCAGCACCAGATTAACCAAAGCCCGCTGCACGTCCTCCACCGCATAGCGGGCCTTGATCATGTCGGTGATGCGCCAATAGACCACCGCATCGGCCATCAAAGAGACGTTGTCGCTGGTGATGCACTGCTGAGGAGGCACGTCCAACACCTTCTCGCGGATGGTTTCCTGGAACACAATCCTATCGATAGGGGAAAGAATAAAGTGCAATCCTGGGGTCAGCTTGCGATGAAACCTGCCCAAACGCTCCACCAATGCCTCATACCCCTGGCTGATGATTTTGACCGAGTTGAACAGGTAGCCGACAAAGATCAGGGCAATGGCCGCTAAGATACCTGGCATAGGGCTTTTCTCCTAAGGGGGAGTTCAGTCCCCATTCTAGACGGTTGCTAGACGGTTGTTGGGACTGCTCCCTTCACTTGGATCACGCCTCAACAGAAATGTGAATGTGGTGGACTCAGCAGGATAAGCAGTCCTCGGAACATATAGAGTTTCTTAAGATTTTTCAGGCCGCAGCCAACGACCTGAGATCACCCGGCAAAAAGCTCGTGAGGGGATCCCGTCTATGAAACTGAGCAGCAGGAATCTAGAAGTTGCTTTGAACAAAATCTATGACGTGATCGTGGCCGGAGGGGGAGCAGGGGGGTTGTCGGCGGCAATCTATCTGGCCCGTTACGGACTGAGTTGCCTGGTGGTGGAGAAGGGCAGAGGCCGCTCTTTTTGGATGCAGGATTTGCGCAATTATCTGGGATTGCCTCCGATCACTCCCGGACGAGAGCTGTTGCGACAGGGAACAGAGCATGCCCTCAGCTTGGGGGTAGATTACCTGCGCGGTTTTGTGGAAGATGCCACCGATGAGGGAGACCTTTTTGCAGTCAAGGTCAAGGTGGGAAAAATGAACAGCCTCTACCCCGTTTTTCGGAGCAAATATCTGATTGCAGCAACCGGCATTATGGACGAGCTGCCTCAGTTGTCGGATATGCAGAATGTTTACGACTACGCCGGCTATTCACTGCATGTCTGTATGATCTGCGATGGCTACGAAATGCGGGATCAAAAGTCAGTGTTGATCGTCAATTCGGAAGATCGGATCAATACAGCTTTTGTCCTCAACTGGTTTACACCCTATATCTCGGTGTTGACCCACGGCCTCTGCTCGGTCGGCCCCGACATGCGCAAAAAACTGGCGGATCATGGCTACCCCCTCTACGAATCTCCTATTCGCCGCTTTCTTGGAGAAAACCATCAATTGCAGGGTGTGGAGCTGGAAGATGGCACCTACATCGAAGCGACCACCGGCTTGGTGGCGATGGGAGCCAAATACCACAATGCTTATTTGAAAGGGATCCCCGGCTTGAAATGGCAAGGGGAAAACCTGCTAACCGACGAGTGGTGTCGCACTGCCCATCCGCGGCTGTTTGCGCTGGGCGATTTGAAGCAGGGCCTGAACCAGGTGGCGATTGCGGTTGCCGATGGTACCTTAGCTGCCACAGCCATTTGGCGGGACATCCGACGGGCCTCGCCTGCACGTAAATGGGAAGAGCGGCTGCTCTCGCCACCTGGGATCCCAGGGCCTTCCGGATCCTCACTAAATTGATGGGCTCTATCGAGCTTGGGTGGCTTCTGTCCTATGATTGGTTGCGAAGGCTTAAGCCATTCCTATGCACTCTCTGAAAGCGTTGATATGTTGCCTGGTTTTCCTACTGGTTGGACTGATCTACTACTGCACGGTAGGGGCCCAGCCTCTTTTTGAGCTGAACCTGACGGCCACCTCGGAATACAACCTCATTCTCCCCATCGAAAGCATTCGGGTGGTGCGCGGTGCCAATCCCCAAGATTTGCTCATTTATCTATCAGCTCCTTCGGCAGCCTGGATCCATCAAGAAGAGGTGAACGGGCACTATTTGATTGACATCCCCTACGGAGTCATTACCCGTACAACAACCGTCGAGATTGCCTCGGATCTGCCCTATCGACTGAGCTGGGGCAACCAAAATGAGCAGACGGGGCGACTGTTGATTACCCCTGCTCCCCCTCGTGTGGAGGTGTTTCTGCAGCATAGCTGGATCCCGGATCCCGACTTTCTCGATCCGGCGGAAAACAGCCAACCTTTGCAATTGCCCTTGGAAGAAATGCTGGGGCCTTTACTGGAGGTGCCGCCTCGTTCTGCCTTTCTGACCATTGACGATGGCCCCTGGCCCCAATCCACCCCCCGACTTTTACAGGTTTTGGATGATCTTCAGATCCCGGCCACTTTCTTTGTTATCGGCACCCACGTTTCCCGATTTCCTGAATTGGCTCAATTGATCCAGGCCCATCACCACACCCTAGCCAATCACACTTTTACCCACGATTATCAACGTCTCTACGGAAGCAACGAGCTGTTTTATGCTGAGGTGGATCAGACAACCCAACTGCTCAAAGCGTTGAACTTGGATCCCCAACTGGTTGTTCGCCCACCGGGAGGTTTTCGCCTAGATTCTGCTTTGCGTCGCTCTCTGGAGCAGGCAGGATATCGAGTTCTTTACTGGAACATGAGCCCGGAAGATGCTTACGCGGGCCAAAGCGCAGCCCAACTTTTGGAGCGTGTTCGAGCTCAGTTGCCGGCGATCCAAGCTTCCGAGCGGCCCCTGGTTTTGCTGCTGCACGATCGCTGGCCCCACACTGCAGAGGCCCTGCCGGATATCGTCGCCGCCATTGAAGGGGCGGGCTATCGCTTTTTGCCCTGGCCGGCCATCAGGGATCCCGTTTGAAGGGCGAGTTTCTCGTTGGCTGAGGCAGGGGTTTCCCGGTTTGAGGACTCAGATCCGCCTTCGCCCACCGGGATCGCATAGAGATAACGGCAGCCCGTACCTTGACAACCCTTTCCCCAAGTAGCACATTGAAAGTTCACAGGACTTGGCTGCGGGCCGAGGAAGATGAGCGAGAGGACATTATTCGATAAGGTGTGGGATGCCCATACGGTGCGGATTTTGCCCTCTGGGCAGACGCAGTTGTTCATCGGCCTGCACCTGATCCACGAGGTGACCAGCCCGCAGGCTTTTGCCATGCTGCGGGAGCGTCATCTGCCGGTTCTGTTTCCCGAGCGGACGGTGGCCACCGTGGATCACATCATTCCCACCGACAACCGGGCACGGCCTTTTGCGGATCCCTTAGCGGAGGAGATGATCCAGGAACTGGAGCGCAATTGTCGGCAATACGGCATCCGCTTCTACAACAGCGGCTCCGGTCGGCAGGGGATCGTGCATGTGATTGCCCCGGAGCAAGGGTTAACTCTGCCGGGGATGACCATCGCCTGTGGGGACAGCCACACCTCTACCCACGGGGCCTTTGGGGCCATTGCTTTTGGGATCGGCACCAGCCAGGTGCGAGACGTATTGGCCACCCAAACTTTGGCTTTGTCCAAGCTCAAGGTGCGCCGCATTGAGATCCACGGCAAGTTGGGGCCGGGAGTTTACGCTAAGGATGTAATTCTGCACATCATCCGCAAGCTGGGGGTCAAAGGCGGGGTGGGCTACGCCTACGAGTATGGGGGCAGCGCCATTGAAGCCATGAGCATGGAAGAGCGCATGACCCTCTGCAACATGTCCATCGAGGGAGGGGCCCGCTGCGGCTACGTCAACCCCGATGCGGTGACCTTTGAGTATTTGCGGGGGCGAGAGTTTGCCCCCCAGGGATCGGATTGGGAAGAGGCGGTAGCCTGGTGGAGAAGCCTGGCCAGCGATGGCGATGCCCGCTACGACGATGTGGTGGTCTTCCAGGCCGCAGATATTGCGCCGACGGTTACTTGGGGGATCACCCCCGGCCAAGGGATTGGGGTGGATGAGCGGATCCCTGCCCCAGAAGATCTGCCGGAAAGCGAGCGGGAACTGGCCAAAGAGGCCTATGCCTACATGGACTTGCAGCCGGGGGATCCCATTGTAGGGACACCGGTGGATGTCTGCTTTATCGGCAGTTGCACCAATGGCCGCTTGAGCGACCTGCGGGAGGCAGCCAAGATTGCCAAGGGGCGGCGGGTGGCCCCAGGGGTGAAGGCGTTTGTGGTGCCCGGCTCAGAACGGGTAAAGCAGGAGGCAGAACAGGAGGGCCTGCGGGAGATCTTCGAGGCGGCGGGGTTTGAGTGGCGGGATCCCGGTTGCTCCATGTGTTTGGCGATGAACCCGGATCGGCTGGTGGGGCGCCAGATCAGCGCCTCTTCTTCCAACCGCAACTTCAAGGGCCGCCAGGGATCCCCCAGCGGGCGTACTCTGCTCATGAGCCCGGCTATGGTGGCCGCAGCGGCAGTCAGCGGCAAGGTGGTGGATGTGCGGACGCTGCTCTAAGCAACTGTCTCCTAGGTATAGCGGGGACTGGATTTGAACCAGTGACCTTCGGGTTATGAGCCCGACGAGCTACCAGGCTGCTCTACCCCGCAGCGCTTTTCTAGCCTAGCTTGTTCTCGGGCCAACCGGCAAGCCTACGCCTAAGTTTCGCCCTTTTGTGTGGGTATTGTCTTCGGGGATCCCCGTCGCACCTGGATGAGCTGGGCGGTGATGCTGATGGCAATCTCGGCGGGGGTTTCGGCGTGGATCTCCAGGCCAATGGGGGCAAAGAGCCGAGTAAACTACCCGGCCCTGACTGCTTCGCAGTACGGGGCGGGCTTTCGGTAGCCCTGCAGTTGGCAAGCCAACCACGGGCCTCTAGGCTGGTTTACGACAGCCCCAAGCTTGGCAATCATGTTGGCCCCATTCCAGTCCGCATCCCCTTCCCATCCACAGTGCCCACACTTGAACTGCTTCCCACTGCGGTAGGATTGCGCAGGATCGGGATGGATGTGCAAACACCGGTGGCAGGTCTGCGACGTGTAGGCAGGCGGCACAAGAATCAGAGAAACCCCTGCAACCCTCGCCTTGTACTCCAGAAACTGACGTAGTTGGTAGAACGCCCAACTGTTGGCCCTACGCCGCTCGGCTTTGCTGCGTGGCTGTTGATTGACCCTTTCCCGATCGCGCCAGCGGGACGGAGTCCTTATCCCTGTCAAGTCTTCCAGAGCAAGAGCGCTGTTTGTGGTCTTTGCCCTAGAGACAATAGCTTTGGAGATGCGATGATTGACCCACGCCTGAAAGCGCCTCTCCTTGCCAGACAGCCGTTGCAACAGTTCTCTGCATCTGCGCCGCGAACTGCGGGTGCCCTTACTGGCTTTGCGTTGGAGTACCGCCCTCAACCGCGAGTGATGGTCTCGGACTTTGTTCAACTGCTGTCCATTCCAGTTATCTCCTTCCGATGTATGAGCAATATCCGTCCTGCCCAAGTCCACCCCCAGCACTCTATCCGTGCGTTGCGGTGGGGATGGCTCCGCTTCCACACAGATTTGAATGGAGTAGGAACCGTCTTTGCGCTTGACCAGAGTGGCAGATTTGGGATTGGAGCCCGCCAACTGTTCTCTCTGGTAACGGCCAATCGCCAGCTCAAAGCGCTCCCGACCCTCCACCGTGGTCAGCGACACCGTCCAGTCTTTCTCGCGGAACGAAAAGATACGGGCATCGTAGGTCGCAAAGCCTCTCTTGAACGCTTTGACGGGGCGGTTTTTCTGTCGGGCAACTTTACGGGCACTGGCCAGCCGTCTGCAGACCTGCTGGTCGCGTAAGCGGGACGTAGTCCTTGCCAAGTTACTGGACAAGCCGAACCGGGCACGGATTTCGCGGTAGCACAGAGACTGGAGCTTAACGGCGTTGGCGACTTTCTCGGGTGTGTTTTGGTTGACCCAGTTCAAGGCTTGGCCAAAAGCCTCCAAAGTCGCGTCCAATTTGGCGGCTTGCGACTGGGACGCCTTGAGCTTGCAGGATACGGTCAGGACTTGGGTCATGGTTCTATTGTAACCTCGCATTCCTCCCGACACTGACCCTACGGGTACAGTGCGGGGCTCCTGCGATTTCTAGCTGAAGGCGGTCTCCGGGATCCCTTCCTGGGCCAGGGACAGGCCGCAGTGGCCCGCTCCGACGATCAGCAGGGTGGGGGAAGGGAGGAGGGGCTCGACCCAGGATCCCGCGAGGAGCTGTGGGCGGGATGGCAGGGGGGCAAAGTGCTCCACATTGCTGTCGCCAAGCCTGAGGTAGGGGAACCCCTGGGGATCGAGGGGAGTGATCAGCCAAGCCCTTTGCCCTTGGGTCAGAGCCTGGAGGATCTGGGCCACCAACGTTTGGGCAAGGGATCCCTGCCATCGCTGTAGCCAAATGTGCATCCGTCCCCCGCAAACGCCCAGGGGAGGGCTGTTGAGATCGAGGGAAACCGGCATCCCAGCCGGCGAGGACTCCCCATCGCCATCGCCAACGGGAACAGCGGTCTGCAAAAGGGTTTGCGCTCGGGCAATGACTTCCGCTTCGGCAGCCCCACCGCCAACAGTGCCCAACAGGGTGCCATCGGATCCCACGGCCAGTTTTGCCCCCGCCTGGCGAGGCACAGATCCCTGGGTGCGGACCACCGTGGCCACCACCAGCGGCCCGCGGGAGAGCATGACCCTAGTCAATAATAAGCTCAACTATACTGAAAATAATGTATAACATGTTCAGTACGGATTACTACCAGTTGATCTTTCTGTTTACTTTCGAGTCTGCCAACATGGTAGCCAAAGCAAAGCAGAAAATTGGTAGTAAGACGACACGGAAACTGCGCTTTGGGTATTCTACTCAAAGCTTTGCGGGATACCGCCATTCTGTTTGGACTCCGTCCCGCTAACGCGAATGGAAACAAGCAGAATGCTATCGCTGCATAGTTGAACAGTGATGTTCAGCAGTGTTCAGCGTAAATGTATCAGCATGTCTGCCAACTGTCGGTAAAAGGTCTCGTCCACCTCAGCCTCGGTTATGCCTACGGCACCCTAGCGGGAACGGTCAGGGACTCAATGATCAAGAAAGCCCCTCTAGGATGGCCTGATGGAGGGCAACCCGGAAAGCCTGGAATCCGTTCTCCTGCCGACCGTGGTAGACGGCGTTGGTGAGCAGCGTCACCACCAGCTCCCGCTCTGGATCGATCCACAGGGAGGTTCCGGTGAAGCCGGTGTGGCCGAAGGCGCTGGGGCTGAACGGGGAGCTGCTGGCCAAGGGATCCGGGGAGTGCAAGGCAAACCCCAAACCCCGGCGCTCGTGACAGCGGTGGGCATCCCCTTGCTGAGGCAACTGCTCGCGGGTCATTTCCCTCACCGTCTGCGGCTGCAACAGGGATCCCGTCAAAAAACTCTCTCCGAAAGCAGCTACTTCCTCTGCCGTGGCGAATAGTCCGGCATGGCCGGCGATCCCGCCCAGGCGGGCGGCATTTTCGTCGTGAACCTGCCCCTGTAGGCGGCGCTTTCGCCAAGGACACAGCTCGGTGGGGGCACAAGAGACAGAGACAGGGGGTGGGTCGAAAGGATCCCCTGGATAAAACTGAGTTTGGCTCAGGCCCAGAGGCCGCAAGATCCGGGCGTACAAGATCTGATCCAGAGGGGTTCCGCTCAGACGTTCCAAAGCCAGCCCCAGCAGGATCAATCCAAGATCGCTGTAGACTCTGCGGGATCCCGGCCTGTAGGCCAAAAAGGTGTGCAGGGCCATGTGCCGGGCCGATTCGGCATCGGGCTGTCGAAAAAGGGGTCGCCAGGCGGGCAAACCGGCGGTGTGGGCCAGCAACTGTCGCACCGTCACCTGTTCTGTTGCAACAAGCTGGCCTAAGGATTCCGGTTCCACAGCAATCCATTTCCCCGGCTGCAGAGGATCTTCATAGGGGGCAATGGGGCGGGATCCCTGAAACTCCGGCAACAGGAGACTGACCGGTTGATCCAGCAGCAACGCTCCGGCTTCCACCAGGGCCATGCAGGCAGTGGCGGTGTACAGCTTGGTCAGCGAGGCCAGGTCAAAACGGGTGGCCGAGGTTGTCGGTTGGCGCCGGGTCTCAGGGTCGAGATGGCCTGCCGCCCTTGAGTAGATACACCTTCCCTTGTGGCGGATGACCACCTGGGCAGCGGGGAAAAGGTGGGGAATGGCGGAGTTGAGCAGCCCCTCCAGCAAGGCTGGATCCCAACCCATCTGCTTCTCCTCCTGGCTTGGGGATCCCCAGTCCAACAAACAACTTGTAACGGTGTTTACAAAAGCCTACCGCTTCCCCAGCTAGGATGCCACCACGGCAGGCTACATCATCAAGGGATCCCAGGTGCGGCTGGAGTTGTTGCAAGCTTTTTTGAACGTGGTGGAAACGGGCAGCTTTTTGGCCGCTGCTCGCCTCAGCGGTCTGACCCAATCGGCCATTAGCCGCCAGATCCAGGCCCTGGAAGAAGCAGTGGGCGCTCCGCTGTTGCATCGCAAAAGCCCGGTGGCCCTAACTGTGGCCGGGGAACGGCTTTTGCCCCATGCCCGTCGCATCTGTCAAGAATGGCAGCGGGCTCAGGAAAGCATTCGAGAATGGCTGCAGGGCCAGCAAACCGAGCTCTGCATTGCTGGGATCCATTCTCTGATCGCCCATCAACTGCCGCCGGTGCTGCAACAGTTTTGCCGGGAGTACCCAGAGGTGCAGTTGCGGGTTACCGCTCTGGGCAGCGACCGCGCCTTAAAGGTGCTCAGAGATGGGCTGGTGGACGTGGCCCTGGTGATGGAGAACCCCCTGATGACGCGGGGGGCAGAGCTGGTGGTGGAGCCACTGTACTCCGAGCCAATTCAAGTATTGATGCCCGCCAACCATCCCCTCAGCCGCTACGAGCAGATCCCCTGGAAGGTGCTGGCGGAGTATCCCCAGGCCGTGTTCAAGGATGGCTATGCCATGCGCTCCTTGGTGGGATCCCATCTGGCCCGACAGGGGCTTCCCCTGAAAGCAGCCCTGGAACTGAACACCTTGGATGCCTTTCGGGGGGTGGTGCGACAGGGGCAGCTCATTGCCCTCCTGCCGGAGTCGGCCCTGGTGGACTGCTGCGCCGATCCGGATTTGCAGGTGCGGCCCACCGAGCCCCCCCTCTTGAGGCGACAGGTGGTTATGGTTACCACCAGCGATCGCTATCGGATCCCTCCCATTCGCCGGTTTTTGCAGTTGGCCGCCCAGCTGATTAGGCAGTCTGGTAATGCTGAGCCTGCTTCCGGCGCAGATCCCCATTGGCCCTCTGCTGGGCTGTTGTCGGTTTTGTAGAGACCTTTTGTAGAAATTTCTGGTCAAATACCCATATCGGTAGTTTCAAGTGTTCCGCCCTTATCTCCCCCTATCCTGAGTAGCCCAGCGCTCCCGACCGCCGATGCTATGAGCCAAGAGTTTCGCGAGCTGTTGAAAAAAATCGGCAGCGGCACCCACACCCACCAGGATCTCAGCCGGGCAGAGGCCGCCAGCGCTGCTCGGATGCTCCTGCGGGGGGAAGCCACTCCCGCCCAGATCGGGGCTTTTTTAATTGCCCACCGCATCAAGCGCCCCACTGCCGAAGAGCTGGCCGGTATGTTGGATGCCTACGCAGAAGACGGCCCTCTTCTGCCCCAACGGGATTTGCCCCATCCCTTGATCATCTTTGGCCATCCCTACGATGGCCGCTCGCGGACTGCGCCGCTGGGGGTGCTGGTGGCTTTGCTGCTGGCGGCGGCAGGGTCAGCCGTTTTGCTGCATGGCTCTGGCTTCTGTCCCACCAAGTATGGGCTGCCTTTGGAAACGGTGTGGCGGAGCTTGGGGGTAGATTGGCGGGGGCTATCCCTGGAGCGGGTGGGGCAACTGCTGGAACAAACCGGGCTGGGATTTTTGTATTTGCCCACCTGTTTTCCCCAGGCTCAGGCCCTGATGGACTACCGGGATCAAATCGGCAAGCGCCCCCCCTTGGCCACCTTGGAGCTGGTCTGGACACCCTACCAAGGCCCCTTTCACCTGGTGGCCGGGTACGTGCATCCGCCCACCGAGGCCACGATGCTGGAGCTGTTTGCCCTGCGGGAGATTCGGCAATTCACCACCGTCAAAGGTCTGGAAGGCAGTTGCGACCTGCCGCGGGAACGGGCGGCCATTCTCAACCAGGGCGGGAAACGGCTGCTCTTGAAGGCTCGCGATTGTCACTTGGCAGGCCCGGAGATTCCCCTCTCCGGCGAGAAAGAGCTGCTCCAACAGATGCAGCAGGTGCTCAGCGGGGATCCCTGTGAACTCACCCCAGCCGTTCTCTGGAATGGGGGCAGCTATCTGTGGCTCCTCGGCCACGCCCCATCCTTGCCAGAAGGGATCCAACAGGCGGAAGACCTGCTTCGCTCTGGACGGGTGATGGAGAAGCTGAAACAACTGATCCGGGTGATCGACCTGATACATTTACGCTGAACACTGCTGAACATCACTGTTCAACTATGCAGCGATAGCATTCTGTTTGTTTCCAACCAGAATGGCGGTATCCCGCAAAGCTTTGAGTAGAATACCCAAAGCGCAGTTTCCGTGTCGTCTTACTACCAATTTTCTGCTTTGCTTTGGCTACCATGTTGGCAGACTCGAAAGTAAACAGAAAGATCAACTGGTAGTAATCCGTACTGAACATATTATACATTATTTTCAGTATAGTTGAGCTTATTATTGACTAGAGTCATGCTCTCCTAGGGCTGGGATCCCCTGTTTTGATGGCTGGAGTCAAGCTCTCCAGCCCAGGAAAGAAAGCCCCCCGGCCAGCTCCAGGGGGCAAGAAGGGAAAGGTTGGAGCCTTCAGGGCAACAACTCTTCGATGGCCTCTTCTTTGGTGTTGGTGCGGCGGGAGAGGGTGCGGCGGTCGAAGGTCATGTGGATCTCCCGGTTTTGCTCGCCATCGGCAGCCACGGCGAAGATGGGGAAGTCGATGTTGCCGTCTGGGAAAGCCATGTGGAAGCGGAAGGTGCCATCGGGGTTGAGCTGGATCTTGCGCCCGCCAATGGTAACGGTGGCATCCGGCTCTGTGGCCCCATAGACAATCAGCTCGGCATCGGCCACCAACCAGAACTTGCGAGAGCGCTGCGGCAGCACTTCGGAAGCCCCCGAGAACAGGCCCAGGCCGGATCCTGAAGCCATCCAGGGAGCAGCGGGCACCTCCGCCATGGCCATCCCCATCATGCCCACACCCGAGGGGATGATAAACGAGCTGATGGCCTGCTCCGGCACCAATTGGCGGCTGCCCATCTGGTGGCTGCCAAACAGGGATCCCGCCACGCGCATCGCCTCAAAGCCACCCACCATTTCCAGGAAGGGATCGACCGTGGCACCCTGCTGCGGCTCATCGCCTTTGTAGTCCACCACGCCCATGCCGGTGGCGCTGCGCTTGTAGGGCTCGCTGAGCTGGTAAAGGGTGCGGCCCTGCAGAGCCATGTCGAAGGGCACCGTCAGGAAATGCTCTTCAAACCAGTCGGAGGGAAAGACTGGCGGCACCATCACCGCCGCCGAGCGGGCCAACATCAGCCAGCGGCCATCTGCCGTCCGGTAGCCAATTTCCACAATGTAGGAACGATCGCTCACCGGGATCGGCAAATACCACTCCCGCGCCAACTCGTCACAGGGGTACTCCTGCATGCTGTGGGCCGGCTGGTAGCTGAAATCGATATCCGTCACATCGTAGAGGCGCAGCGCCAACTGTTGGCCGCCCTCGCGGCGCTTGCTTTCTTTAGCCTCGTTGGGCACATCCCAATAGGCGTAGGCCCACTGGGGATCCCGCGGCAGCAAAACAATGCGGCTTTCCCCATAGCCCTCCGGCAGATCCCCCAGCCCTTTGTCCACATCGGCCAGATCCGTCTTGCCGGCAACCTCTTGACCCCTAAACTTCGTTTGGGTGACCGATTCTTGCCCCTTGGGCTCCGGCATGGCATCGACAGGGCGGCCAGCTTTGACTTGGGCCTCTCGAATGGCCTCAATCAGCTGGTCTTTGGTCATGCGGCTGTACTTGGGGATCTGATAGCGGGCAGCTTCTTCCCGCAACTGCCGGATGGTCATTTCTTCCAACGGGATCCGCTCTTGTGGCATGGTCGGGGTCTCCTGTCTTCGACAAATCGGGCTTCGTGCAATGCTCCAGCTTTTGTCCTATGGGCCGATCCCAGCTTGTGGTTCTGAGGACAACCTTGAACCTGCTGATGTATGGGCTTGCCTCGGGCTCTCCAGCCGCTGATGACCACAGGTGGGGATCAACGGGGATCATCAAGAATGATGAACCCATGTTTGCGTATTTTTGCCTGTCGGTCAAGACCCTGGGGATCGCTGGGGATCAATCTCTTGTTCTCCGACCCACCTTTAGGGAGAGGCCAGGAGCCCCAGCTGCTCTCAAGCCAAGGGGAAGACTGCGCGGGATCCCCTGCCGAACCGGCCCTGCCTGGGTAGCATGGGGGAGGATGAGCGGTTGCCGAGCGGGCCGCAGGTTTTGAGGCCAAGAGGTGTGGGCATGAGGTGGTGGAAGTATAGGATTCAAGGCATACGGATCCAAGTGAGCTGGGCAGCACTGGGGATCCTGCTGGCGGGGCCGGTCTTGCCGGTGGAAGCTGTGGATGCCCAAACGCTGTTTCCTCCCCTTTACCGCTTGCAAGGGGGATCCCCTACCCTGCCCGCTTCTGAAGCAACGCCCTGGCGTCCAGTAACCCAGGATTCTGTTCCGCTCCCACAAACAGATCAAGCCGATCCAAAAGTCCAGCCGGCCCAACCCGGCCATGGAGAAGTGGCAGAAGGCCCGGTTTTCGATCTGGATCTGTTGCGGCAGTTCGGCACCAGCCCTGGCGGCAGTGGCTCTGGATCCCGGCAGGGGGAAGTGATCGGGCCGGGCAGCGGCCAGAGTGGGGTGCGCGGAGCCAGTCCTGGCTCAGGGGTGGGCACAGGCCAAGGGCCAGGGGGCGGAACGGGTCTGGAGGCGGGATCCCAGCGGCGGGAACCGCAAGTGACAGGGTTGATTGTGGATGCACGAGGCTTGGATTTCTTGCCTAGCCAGTCAATGCGCTTGTTTGATCCCGATGGCAATCAAGTCTATACCCCCGTTACTCTTGGCCAAGACCTCAACGCGGCCTTTGTGGGCAGCGAGGGCACAGCTGCCTATGCCACCTCGGAAGAGCAGGCCCGCTCACTGGTGAACCGCATCGGGGAACGGCCTCACCGCATTCGTGCCATCCGCACCCTGGGCTACGACCTGGTGATTTCCGCCGAAGATGCTTTTAGTCTGCGCCAGATGAATGCGACAGATGGCTTTCTGGATCGCTTTGCTGTGGTGGTCATCTGGGATGGCAGCCAAGCCAGTCTCCCCTGAGGCCCAGGGATCCCAGCATGGCCATCCAAGTGCAGGACAGAGGAATGCTAGCCTAGCAAAAGTGCTCTGTCTGCACCACCCGCACCACCTCCAGCGGGGTTGATATCTTCCTGGGGATCCCAGCCTTATGCAACGGTTTGCCAACCAACCTCTGCGGGAACATCCCCACCTGGCGGTGTTTTCCTCCAGCAAGGTGGGCAATTTTGTGGTTACCATCCCGCTGTTGCGGGGCCTCAAGGAAAAATACCCCGGTTGTGTGCTGGATTTTTTTGGCAGCGAGATTACCCGCGACTTTGAGCTCCACTGCCCCTACATCGACTTCAGCTTTCCTCTCTACAGCCGTCGTCCCGATTACCTCGAGGCCCTGACCGCTGCTGTGCGAGAACGGGTGACCCAGGCCGGCCCCTACGACTTGGCCATCAATTGCGACGAGTTTAGCGAGCTCAACCTGGTGGCGGTAACGGCCCTGCGCCCCCAGTACATTGCCGGGGCCGGCTTGACTCTGGATTTTCGCCGCAAGTTGGATCCCGGCTCCGACCCGGTACAGCGCATGCTCCAGGATGACGACTGGAACGGCCTGGAGTTTCTGCAGCGCTACAAAGGGATCCTCACCAGCAACTACATTGCCGAAATCTTCTGTCGCCTGGCGTACGTGGAGACGGATTTTTTCCGCCTGGAGCTGCCCAGCCGGGATCCCGGTTTTCCGGTGCCAGAGGTCTTGGTGCACATCACCACTACCCGCCGCGCCAAGATGTGGCCTCTGGAGTACTGGCGGCAGGTGATCCAGTGGTGCCAAGGCCAGGGCCTGCAGGTGGGGCTAATCGGCAGTGCGCCGGAGCTGCAGCGATCCCTCTACCACGGCGGCAGCAGCGAAGACGAACTGCTGGCGCAAACGGGAATGGTTGACCTGCGGGGCAAAACCAGCCTCATGGAGCTGGCGGGGGCCCTGAAGCGGGCGCGGGTGTGTATCTCCGTGGATGCGGGGCCGATGCACATCGCGGCGGCAGTGGGCTGTCCCACCATTGCCCTGTTTGGCAACGATGCCGATGGGGATGGGGCCAGCCCGGTGCGACTGTGGGCTCCTCGTCTGCCCCACGTCTATCTCACCCAAACCGCCTACAAGTGCCGGGTCTGCGCAGAGAACAAGTTCAAAAACGAAACCTGCCTGGTGGAGGGTCATCCCTGTATGGCCCATCTCAAGCCGGAAACGGTCATCGGCTACTTGAAAGAGATTCTCAAGCAAACCTAGAGGTTCCACGCCCTCACCCCCAGCCCCTCTCCCAAAGAGAGAGGGGAGCTATGGAGCGACGGGGTGAGTTGTTTCATGGCTACTTGAAATGGCCATGTCTTGGGATCCCCATCTTTTTCCCCCTGGGAATCAGGGGGGCCGGTGGGCAGCAAGGAGTGCCCAGGGGCGCAGTTCGGATCCCTGGAAGTCCGTTTAAGCTGAGAGTTCAAGGCTGAAAACTTAGTGCCTAAACCATTTGGGTGTGAGCTGTGACTTTGGAGATGTGGTATCGCCACCAGCTGAGCCGCTTTGCAGAGTGGGGAAAAATAAGGCTCTGGCAAGGAGTTGCCCTGAAGCTGCTGGCCACTGCTTGCTTTGCCTGTTTAGGCGCGATCATCCGGCTCAACACTCCCGCCCTTCACCCCTTTCAGATTGTGTTTTTGCGCAACCTATTCGGGTTTCTCGCCCTGTCGCCGCTGGTGTTGCGGGCTGGGATCCAGTCTCTGCACACCGCCAAGATGGAGTTTTACCTCCTGCGCTCGGCGATCAGCACGGTGGGGATGTTGCTCTCCTTTTGGGCAGCCAGCCTGTTGCCTCTGGCAGAAGCTACGGCGCTGAGCTTTGTTCAACTTTTGTTTGCCGGCACGATGGCGGTATGGGTGTTGGGCGAGCAGATGCGCTCGTCCCGCTGGCTGGGATTGGGCCTGGGGTTTGCCGGGGCTTTGGTGATGTTGAGGCCAGGCTTCCGAGAGTTTTCTCTGGGAACAGGGCTGGCCTTGGGGGCGGCAGCACTCTTTGCCTGGGTGACCATCGTGCTCAAGATCCTCTCCCGCACCGAGTCCAGCCTCACGATTACGGCCTACATGGGCCTGCTGCAGACCCCCCTTTCCTTTCTGGCTGCCGTCTGGGTTTGGACCTGGCCTTCTCCTGAGCAGTGGCTGTGGATGGTGGCCATGGGGCTACTGGGCAGCATTGGCCAGGTGGCCCTCGCCCAGGCCTACAAGCTGGCTGAGGTGACGATGCTGCTGCCTCTGGATTTCTCCCGTCTGCTCTGGGCCAGCCTAATCGGGTTTTGGGTGTTTGCCGAGATCCCGGATGGGTGGACTTGGATGGGCGGAGCCTTGATCTTGGTGGGCGCCACCTCTGGAGCCTACGGCGAAGCCCGCCTGCCCACAATGCCGACCCAGGCCCGTACCGGCGGAGTTGGATAGCAGACAGATATCCTCTGCCAGGACTTACAGCCGAGGGAGAACAGGGCTGGAGCTGGTCAGGTCTGTGGTGGTAAGGGCCACCAACAGGGCTTCTGGACTGACGGGGAAGGGCAGGTGGTGGATGTCGGATCCTGGCTGGCAGGCCACTTGGGCAGCATGCAGCAGGTCGGCGGATCCCAAGTGACCTAGCTTGAGATCCCGCAAGTTGAGGGGCAGCCCCACCTGGCGGTAGAACTCCAGCAACTGGGTACGTGCTGCCAGCGCCAACTGGCTTCCCTGCAGGATCTCTTCTAGGCGGAGCTGGGCCAAAATGCCGAAAGCCACCTTCTCGCCGTGCAGGGTGGCCCGGTGCCCCGACAAGTGGGTTAGCCCGTTGTGGACAGCGTGGGCGGCCACGGTGCGACACTTAGCCCCACCCATGCCGCCGACGATCCCCGCCAGGCAGATGCAGGCATCCACCACCTGCTTCCAAGCGGTTCCGCCCGGCTCCCTCAAGGCCGCCGCCGATTGCTGGAGGAGCAAATCCCGCAAGACACGGGCTTGCTGCACTGCCCCAATCACCAGGGCATCTTCTGAACTGCCGCTGCTGACGGAAGACTCGTACCACTTAGCCAAGGCATCTCCGATCCCAGCCACTAGGGTGCGCGCTGGAGCTTGCAGAATCAGCTCATAGTCCAGGATCAGGGCAGCAGGGGCGCGATCCAGGCTCACATCCTGCTGAAAAGCGCCGCTGTCGGAGTAGATATTGGATAGGGCGCTCCAGGCGGCACAGGTGGCCGCAGAGGTGGGCACGGTAACCACCGGGATCCCCAATCTGTGGGCCACCAGCTTGGCCGTATCCAGAGCCTTGCCCCCGCCTACCCCCAAGATGCCGGTTGTGGACTCCGCCATGGCTAGCGCCTGCAAACGCGCCAGCTCCGACTCGCTGCAATCTACCCCGTAGGTAGTCCAGTGAACTTGGAGGGCGGGATCCCGGGCGAAATTGCGCTCCAGGGGGGCCTCAACTACAGCCAAGGAGCGTTCCCCCCCGATCACCAGCACGCGGGATCCCAGTACCGTAAGGGGCACAGCTTCCAGAATGCCGCTGCCGCGGTACAGCCGACCTGGGGCCGGAATGGCAAGATCCAATTGGCAAGGAGAGGCGCTCAGCATTGCAAGAATGGGCGAGAAAAAGGACTCCGTCCCGCTATCGCGAATAGCTCAGTGTTCGTAATACAGATAACGATCCTAGCCGCAAAAAGGGCTCCGCGCTGCTGACGCGAACGCAGATGGCTCAAACGCAGATGGCTCAAACGCAGATGGCTCACCTAAGGTCTGGCTATAGTTAAGCTGTTCATCCCCTCAACTCTGCAGCCTCTAAGGTCTCTGGCCCCCTGACACGTTCGCAGAAGTGTCGCGTAGCGACAACAGTTCTCAGCAAGGGATCCCACCATGAACCCCACAACTCAACATCAGCTCATGCTCAAAATTGTGGCCGGCTCTGCTTGGGCCGATGGGCATTTGGAACCCCAGGAATTGGCCTACTTGGGATCCCTGCTGCGCCGCTATGGTTTGGAGCACGATACCGAGCTGCGAGAAGTAAACTACCCGACCCTGACCTTCGCAGTACAGGGCGGGCTTTCGGTAGCCCTGCAGTTGGCAAGCCAACCACGAGCCTCTGGGGTGGTTTACAGCACCCCCAATCGACCGTTACCAGTGCCTTAAACAACCGTTTCTGGTGTCCGCAGTACAATTATAACCATGGAGGCGGACTTTCCTCTCGACACCGACCCTACGGGTACAGTGCGGGGCTCCCGCGATTTCTAGCTGATCCAAGAGCCCATCCCGATGGAGCAAACCGAGCGCTGGATGGCCGATTATCTTGCCCAGGCCAGCGAAACCGAGCGCATGCAACTTTTGGGAGCAATCGGCAACCTGATGATCGCGGACAACACGGTCTCTCCAGAAGAGCACACCCTCTTGGATGACTACTACACCCTCATGGCCGGGATCCCGGCTCGTCCAGAAGCTGCACCCAACCTGGTGAAGGGCGTTGGGCAATTTTTCCGGCGCATGGCTAAGGCTGTGGGGAGCAGGTGACGCGAGAGTGCATCAGTCTGTGCAGTTGCTCCCCAATAATCTGGATGCCGCTGACAATGCGCTCTTCCGGTTGGTAGCTAAAGGCGAGGCGCAGGGCGTGCTCCCCTTGGCCATCGGCAAAGCAGTGGGTGCCCGGCAGGAAGGTGACCCCCAGGGCACGGGTAGCCTGCAACAAGGTGCTGGCGCTTAGGGAAGGGGGCAGCTCACACCAGACGAAAAATCCACCCCCAGGGGCCTCCACCTTGACTTCGGGCGGAAAATATTGAGCGATGGCCTCCAGCATCACCTGGCACTTTTCTCGGTAGCGACGGGTGAGAAGTTGAATGTGGCTTTGCAGACGGCCCTCCCCGCAATAGCGGGCCACCACCCGGCCCAAAAAGGGCCCCAGGGATCCCTCGCTGCGAAACATCTCCAAGCGGCGGATGATCTCAGGGTGACCACAGGCCCAGCCCACCCGTACTCCCGGCACCACAATCTTGGAGAAGGTGCCCACGTGCAGAACCCAGCCTTCCCGATCCAGGGAAGCCAAGCTGGGCAAGGGATCCCCGGCAAAGCGCAGGTCGTAGTAGGCCTCGTCCTCCACCACCACCACACCGTACTCAGCTGCCAACTGCACTAATTTCTGCCGCCGTGGCCCAGAGAGGGTGCAGCCTTTGGGGTTTTGGAAGGTGGGAATGGTATAGACAAATCGGGGGCGGATCCCTTGGCGAGCCAGATCGCGCAGCACCTCTTCCAGGCGATCCACCACCATGCCTTCCCCATCCACCGGAATCGAGATCAGACGCGCTCCTGCCGCCGCAAAACGGCTGACAGCCCCCATGAAGGTGGGCCCTTCCACAATGACTACATCCCCCGGCTCCACGAAGACCTGAGGCAACAGGCCGAGGATCTGCCCAGAGCCATAGCCGATCAGTAGGTTTTCCGGCTGGGCCTCTACCCCTCTATCCCGCATCAACTGCAGCACCACGTCGATCAGCCCGGCAAACGTGCCGCCGTAATTGAGGGCATTGTCCCCATCTTCCGCCAACACCTCCGCCGTGGCCCGCGCCAAGTCGGCCTTGGGAAACAGGCGCGGATCCGCCAGCCCAAAGGTAAAACTGGTAACCACTGGCACCGCCCCTGGGATCTCCGCCCCAAAAGGAGAAGGGATCACAGCCTGAGCCCGTTGGGCAAAAAGGGTTTGCAACAAGGGCCGCGAAGTGCTACGCGGTGCCGATGCGGACGAGGTCTGGGTCATGGCAAGCAAGAGAAAGAATACCTTAGGCCAGTGCCTGCCACGATAACAAGAAAGAACTGCCCAGGAGTAGGGATCCCAAAACCCGCCGCCAGCTCCGGTAGGGGATCTCAGCCAAGACGCCGCCGGCGCTCAGGCATAGGAAGGGGAGCACCACCAAACCCCAGCGAGCACTTTGCTGCAGGGTGTTCACTTGGGGATCCCAAAACCATGTCGCCAGCGCCCCCATCCAGAGGACATGGCCCAAACCGGCCAAGCTGAGCAGGGCTTGCTGCCGTTCCGCCCAAGGCCAGCCCAACCGCACCAAGCTCAACCCCAAGGGCAGCATCAAAGTAGCCAAAACGGCCAAGCCACCTTGGGAGCTGAGAGGATGGGGAGTCACCTCAGCAGAGGTAGCTGGCCAATCAATCCGTCCCAACCAGGAAAAACCCATCACCAGCAGCAGCAAAAGCAGTCCTGATGCCCCACACTGCTGACGCGAACGCAACGGTTGCCGTGGCCACTGCTGGCTCGTCCACAGCCCCGCCCAGAGCAGAGCCAAGGGCCAAACCTTATAAGACAGGGCACAAGCTAAGGCCAGACCCCACCAGCGCAAGGTGGATCCCGGCCCAACACCACAACTGCAAAGCAAAACCAGGCTGCCCAAAATCTCGCTGCCCGGCTCCAACCCTTGGGTCAACACCCAGGGGCTGAGTCCCCATAGACCGGCACTCCAGAAGTTGCCCCAGCTCCAGCACAACAGCAGAATGGCCAAGCAGGCCATAGCTGAGAAGATGTGCAGGATCCCTTCAGCCGAGATCCCGGTTCCCTGAGCCAACCAGGGCAGTAGCCCGTCTGCAAAAGTGCTCCGCACCACTGACGCGAACGAGTGGTAGAGAGGCAGTTCCGGTTGGACAAAAGTCAGGGATCCCTCAGAACCGCTCACCGGCAAAACGCGCCACCACTGCAGAGGAGCCGGTTGCCCCCAAGAGCGGAGTCGCTGCCCCAAAAGAAGGCCCATCCCCCCCCAAAGCAGCCAGTGGCCCATGAAACCAAAACCGACCAAACGCCGAAGGCGATGGTTGTCCCTGTTGGAGGAGCTCAGGCGGGGAAATGAGCCGCGGGGCAGCCGCTTGCCCGGGCGGGGTGTGGCGGGGGGAAACTTCATGGGTAAACCCTAGCCTGTTCGCATGAGCAGTGCAGAACACTATCCCTACACGGGGTGGGCCCTCGACCGGCAGCAGAACATCCGACGCCCTCTACTCTTGGCCGGTTGGGGAGAAAAAGTGCCCTTTCGTTACTTCCAAAAGAGAATCTCCCCGCGTGACATACTCCCGCACTCATGCTGACGCAAAGCGCTCCGCGCCGCTAGAGAGAAGGTCTAGTCAACTCTAGATCGCCCGTCAAGGGGCAACCCGACTGTTGCCAGCGGCGGATGGCCTGGGCAGTGAGTCCATTCGTTACATCGCGAATGGGGATCCCCGATCCGGTTACCTGCAGACGCACCAACCGCCAGGGATCCCCAGGAGCAGCCCGCAGAACATAAGCCTCGTAGGCCAGTTGCAGGGTTTCGCTGCGCCGACCGGCCAAGGAGTTGCCCTCCTTTTGGGGGTGTTGGGGCAAGACCAAGCGGCGCTCCAGCGTGGTGAAATACAGCCGAAAAGCTTCTGGCGAAACAGCAGTTGCGGTGTCCGGCAAAACCGGAGCCAGCTCCTGTTGGCGTAAGCGGGCCGGAGACCCTGGAGAGAGCATTTCAACCTCCGGCTTCCCCACCAGCACAACCTGAAACTCAGAGCGGGAGCGGCTCAAGGCCAGATTGAGAAACAAAGGCAACTGCTCCGTTAGAGCCTCAGCCCAAACCTGAGGAGCAGCCAGGCAAGTTTCCCCTCTTGCCGGAACGAAATGCTCCGCACCCCTAACGCGCCCAGGAGTGCTGACCAGGCCCAAAACCACCGACAAACCGACTCCTAGCCAACATCTCCTGCCGGATCCAGCCGGCCTTTTTTCAGGGATCCACTGCACAAGCCTACGGCGTCGTTGCATTACAGAACTACCCCAATAACATCGGGCATCTCCCCACACCCTCACCCGGCAGCATCCCATGAGGCTTGGAAGCGCCGCAAGGCGGCCACGGGATCGGGAGAAGCGGTGATGGGGCGGCCCACCACCAAATAATCGGCTCCTGCCCGCAGAGCTTCGTCGGGCGTGCAGATGCGCTGTTGATCCTCCTCTCCATCCCCCGCCTTGGCTTGGCCCAGACGGATCCCGGGAGTAACCAGCAAAACCTCCGGCCCCAAAGCTTGGCGCAACCGCGAGACCTCCTGAGGAGAGCAAACCAGTCCGGTAAAGCCTTGAGCTTGAGCCAGCCGGGCCAAATGCAACACATAGTCGGCGGGATCCATCTCGATGCCCAGTTCCTGTCGCACCTGCGGGGGGCTGATGCTGGTTAAGAGGGTAACCGCCAATAGCCGACAAGGACTGCCCTGGGCAGCTGCCACGGCTGCCCGCAACATGGCACTGCCGCCGGCAGCATGGACGGTGAGCAGATCCACTCCATAGCCGACGGCCACCTCCGTAGCCCTCCCCACGGTGTGGGGAATGTCGTGCAGCTTCAAATCCAGAAAAATGCGCTTGCCCCTTTCCTTGAGAGCCTGCAGAATGGGAAAACCCGCAGCAGTGAACAACTCCAGGCCCACCTTCCACCACAGCACCTGCGGCAAAGAGTCCACCCACTTCAAAGCCTGCTCTTGAGAAGAGGTATCCAGCGCAACAATCAGGCGGTCACCCTTCATCGGGGCTCATTCCGAGGCTCGTAGTGGGGACAGCCCTCACAGGGGCCGCAGGGGTTGACGGCACAGCGCAACTCTGGAGAATGGGCATTGTAGCGGCAGGTGGGATCCCCGATGTATTCTGGCGGCGAAGCCACGTAAGTGTAAACAACCACACCCCCAAATCCTATCGGGCTGACGAAGAAACGACTGGTGGTGAAAGATTCGCCAGAAGGGTTGAGGGTTTCCTCAAAGGGTTCTGGCTCAGGCTCCAGCTCCACTTCCTCCTCCAGATTCCAGAGGGCTTCCCACTGCCTAAGGGTTTCCTGTAAAGGCACAGCCAAGTGCTCTGCCAGCTCTATCAGGGCAGTCTCCAAAGAGGCCAAACTTTCTTCGGCCACTTGGGCAAAGGCTGCAACCCATTCCTCCAAAAGTTTCTCAAAATCCATGCAGCAGCGACCTAGAGGCTCCTTCTTCACCTTACCGCCAGCCTGGGCAACCTTTAACTTCCTCCCCGGCAAACGGCATCCACTAGAGCTTGATTCACCAATGGAAACAGCTCCGCCAGTTCTTCTGTGGATAGGTTTCCGGTACAGACATTGGCGCGAATATGCCACTCAGCCCACATCTGCGCCGAGGGAGCAGCGGGATCCCGGCCCTCCTCAGAACCTGAACCGCCCACAGGTACCCGAGGGAGGCTGCGTCCCGACCCAAGGTTCAGTTGCAGTACGCTGTCACGGTTGATGCCAGTCAGCGAGGTTTGAGCGTTAGCCTCCTCAAGGAAAGCGAGAGAGAAAGCCAAAGCCATCCCAGCTAATCCCCAGAAAACAGCGCGGTAAACCATGGGATCTCCAGTAGTTAGATAGAGCATGACTCTAGTCAATAATAAGCTCAACTATACTGAAAATAATGTATAATATGTTCAGTACGGATTACTACCAGTTGATCTTTCTGTTTACTTTCGAGTCTGCCAACATGGTAGCCAAAGCAAAGCAGAAAATTGGTAGTAAGACGACACGGAAACTGCGCTTTGGGTATTCTACTCAAAGCTTTGCGGGATACCGCCATTCTGTTTGGAAACAAACAGAATGCTATCGCTGCATAGTTGAACAGTGATGTTCAGCAGTGTTCAGCGTAAATGTATCAGCCCTGTCTTGAGCGCAATTATAGCCACTACTTCCCGTTCCTCCGGGCAGAACTGGGTCAAGTCTGCCTACGACCGCAGGCCGATTCCCGACCACTGCACGCAATGACGGCCCTGCTCATCCTTCAGGGATCCATCGCGGCGGTAGGAAAAGAAATCTTGGGGTTGGCTGAGGGTGCAATGGGGGCTGACGGCAATGTGTTCAGGGGGGATCCCTTGGGCTTGGGCTTGGGCACCGTTGACCCAGCGCAGATCCAGGCGAACCTTGCCGGGCAGAGGATCGGGCAAGAGAGCGGCGCGGGCATCCAGCCCCGGGGGTAAACTGTTCAGCACCAGCTCCGCCACCGCTTCTGACACCTGATAGACCGACCCCGAAATAGAGGGCCCGATGGCCACGCGGATCCCAGCAGCAGGGATCCCCGCCTGTAAAAACTCCTGCAGCACCTTGGACAAGATCCCCGCAGCAGTGCCTCTCCACCCGGCGTGAATGGCCGCCACCCATTCTCGACTGGCCACCAAAATCGGCACACAGTCAGCGGTGCAGACCCAGGCAGAATCCCCTTGGCGGCGGGCAATGACCGCATCCGCCTGAGAACGGGTAGAGATCCCTTGACCAGCAGAGCAGTCCTGCTCTCGTTTGTGTCCAAAGGTTTCGGTGATCCCATCTGCCCAAACCCAGTTGCAGCCATGCACCTGATGGCCCCACGCGGCCTGTTCAGGGGGCAGTTGCAGCCGGGCGGCCAACTGAGATGGGGGATGGGGATGACCTTGGCGAGAGCCAAAAGCGTGAGGCCACTCCGCCAAAAGCTGACACTCCAGCCAGCGCCATCTCTCTGCCTGCTGCCAAACCCACAAGGCGGAGCCACTCATCGGCGGGAGCTACCCGGACCAGCAATCGGCGGGGATCCTTGAGACCGATGTTGGGCGTGGAGATGACCCACCCGCTCTTCCAAACACATCTTCAGCTCAGCAGGGTTAAACAGCATCGGCAAAAAATGAATGCTTTTGGTTTCTCGGAAAAAGAACAACACCGGCAGCGGCGGCCAGAAAATTTGCCAATCCTGCCACTCGCTGTAGGGAAACTCGCGGATGCGCTTGGAGCCGCTGTAGACCTGCAGCGCCGTCCTGGTAAAGGCCAGCCCGATCAGAGAGGTCTGCACCATCAAAAACAGGCCGAACAGACCCACCCCCAGCCCCGCCCAAAACGAAAGCCAGAACAGCGGCACCGCCAAAGCCAACACCGACAGGCTGAGGCGAAAATCCGGAGTCAATAGATGGGCAGAATTGGGCCTGATCATGCCCCACTCCTCCTCTCAGGGATCCCAGCCCCATTCTAGGCCGCCTCGGCAACTCTTCAGAAGTCAGAGGATCTGTAGGACATAGAGGAGAGAGCCTCTTCTCGAAATCAGGGAACGAGGGGCAAACCGAACCCGTTTTTTGAGTTATCCCGAAAAATACTTGGGATCCTGGGGAAATTGGGGTTTGCCATTGAGCTTCTTCCCACAGCTGGCCGATACAACCGCGCAGGCGGGATGGAATCCTCGCGTAGCTCTCAACTGAGGGCCTCACCGCGTGCGATGGTATACGATAAACTCCAGAGTTCCGCAAGTTTACAGATCAGAACCGGCGAGACATCCCTCGCTCACCCAAACACGGCCTGGGGAAAACCGACATAATACGGATATAACGAGTGCTTACTGCTAACCCGCACAATTCGTTGGGCCTCTCCATGCCTCTCGACCCTCTCTCTCAGTTGCCAGAGGAGCCAACCACTCAGATCCCCTTGGAGTTTTACGAGCGCAGACCCCAGCCTGAGGCAACTGCGGCCTTTCTAACGGTGCTCAGCGGCGCCAATGTGGGCATGACGTTTCCCTTGGCGAGGGGTGGAGTTTTGGGGCGCAGCCACCGCGCGGACATTCAGCTCTTGGATCACGCCGTCTCCCGGCAGCACTGTCGGCTGGAAAGAGAAAGTGAGGGTTATGTTCTCACCGACCTGGAGAGCCTCAACGGCACTTATGTCAACGGCGAGCGCATCAGCCGCGTTCTCCTGAAGGATGGAGATCGCATTCAAGTGGGGGCCAGCACCCTCAAGTTTGCCTACTACGACGCGGCAGAAGAAGCCTTCTTTTTGCAAATGGCCACTGCCGCCCTCCACGACCCGCTGACCGGCTTGCATAACCGACGTTTTTTCCTGGAGCAACTGGAGCTGGAGATCCCCTTTGCCCTTCGCCATCGCATTCCCCTCCACGTGCTCTATCTGGATTTGGATGGGTTTAAGCAAATCAACGACCGCTGGGGGCACTGGGCTGGGGATCAAGCCTTGATCCAGGTGGCGCGGCGATTGCAAGCTCACGTTCGCCAAGACGATCTGGTGGCCCGCTTGGGGGGCGATGAGTTTGCCCTGCTGGTGCGCGGGATCCCGAACTCGCAGATCCTAGGGCTGGCAGAACGCTTGCGGCAGGCTGTCCAGACCCTGTTGGTGCAGGCGGGGACGGAGACCATCTCCCTAAGCTGCAGTGTGGGCATCGCCTCTCTGCTGGAGTTGGGAGAGGGAACTGACCCACAAAGTCTGCTGGCTGCTGCCGACAAGGCCCTCTACCAAGCCAAAGCTGAGGGGGGTAACCGAGAGACTTTGCTGTAGTTCAGGGCCAACTGCTGGAGTTTAGGATCCCTCCACCAAACTGGCGTAGGCTTCGGCGCTCATGGTGTCCTCGAGATCTTCGGGGTTGGCAATGCGCACCTTGATCAGCCAGCCATCGCCATAGGGATCGTCGGCAAGGCTTTCGGGGCTCTCCACCACCGCTGTATTCACGGCTACCACCTCTCCAGAAAGAGGGGCATAGAGATCTTCGACGGCTTTGACCGATTCTACCGAGCCAAAGCTTTCCCCTTTTTCAATCTCTGTCCCTTCTTCGGGCAAGCCCACGAAAACGATATCCCCCAGTTGATCGACGGCATAAGCTGTGATCCCAATCACCGCAATATCATCCTCAACATGGATGTACTCGTGGGTGTCCACGTAGCGCAGATGGGATGGATACTCCAGGGCCATGCCGGTTCTCCCGTAGAATTCAGTGGATTATTCTAGGGTCAACCCTTGAAGATGGTAAAGAGCGGATCCCAAGCCCGGCCCGCTAGAGAAACTCCATCAGCAGCCGATTTACGGTTTGCGGCGCTTCCTGCTGCGCCCAATGGCCGCATTCGGGGATGTACTCCTTGCGCAGGCCGTTGGGGAAAAAGGGATCCATCCCCTCGGTTAGCTCGCGGCTGAGGGCAAAGTCTTCTTCTCCCCAAATCAGCAGGGTGGGGGCGAGGATCTGCCGCATGGGCTGCAAAAACAGGTTCTGCAAGGTGGGCAGGTTAAACAGCTGGCGGTAGTAGTTGAGGGCAGAGGTGAGAACCTTGGGTTTGGAGAGGGCCTCTTGGTAGAGCTTGAGGTCGTGGCGGGTGAAGGCGCTTTTGCGCACCGAGGTTTCCTGGAAAATGCGGCGCACCCAATCTCCCAAATCCCACTGCAGCACCCACTCTGGCAGCCAAGGCAATTGAAAAAAGAACAGGTACCAACTGCGGCGCAGTTGATCCAAGTTGCTCAAGAATTCCCGGCGAAAGCAGGCCGGATGGGGAGAATTGAGGACGGCCAGCTTGCGAATCTCCTCAGGGAAAAATTGCGCCCAGTGCCAGGCAATGGCTCCCCCCCAATCGTGGGCTACGACCACCGCCCTCTGAGCCCCAAAGTGGCTTAGCAAGCCGCGGATATCCTCGGTAAGGGTATCCAGGTCATAGCCGTGATCCGGTTTGTCGGAATCGTTGTAGCCGCGCATATCGGGTGCCACCACGCGAAACCGCTGCGCCAACACCGGAATCTGATGCCGCCAGGAGTACCAAAACTCCGGGAAACCGTGCAACAAGATCGCCAGCTCCCCTTCCCCTTGGGTGACATAGTGCAGTTGAATGCCATTGGTAAGGGCATACCCGTGCTGCCAGGTTCCCATTTTGGCGGCTACCTCAGGAGGAAGACGGGGGATCCCTGCTTCTGCCATGTCGTCTGCTCTCGAGCTAACCCATGATTTGGTATCCACCCATACTAACCTTTGTCGCCGGTCTTCCCTTTGCCGGCGCAGGCTTTTTGAGAGGCATCCTACGAAGAAAGCTTAAGAGAAAGTCTGCGGGTGAACAGATTAGATGAACACTAGCGCAGAAGGCCAAAGCCCAACATCCCCGCAAAGCGTTGCCATTTTGGGAGCCGGGGCTTGGGGAAGTACCCTGGCGATGCTGGCTCAGGGGCAAGGGCACCGGGTGCGGGTTTGGGATCGCCGCAAGGGCCTGGATTTGGCAGAGGTGCTCCAGGGATCCCAAATCCTCATCTCAGCCGTCTCTATGGCGGGGGTACGCCCTGTGGTGGAAGCAGTGCGCCAGGTGGGGATCCCGCCGCAGGCAATTTTGGTCTCGGCCACCAAAGGGTTGGATCCACTGCAGCTTCTGACCCCTACCCAAATTTGGGGGGCCACCTTCCCGGAGCAGCCCCTGGTGGTGCTTTCGGGGCCTAATCTTTCGGCGGAGATCCGCCAAGGCTTGCCGGCAGCGGCAGTGGTGGCCAGCCGGGATCCCTGGGCCGCTGTGCAGGTGCAGTATGCCCTTTCCTCGGAGCGGTTCCGCCTCTATACCAGCAGCGATCCGCTGGGAGTGGAGCTAGGCGGCACCCTGAAAAATGTTATCGCCATCGCTGTTGGCGTGTGTGATGGCTTGCAACTGGGGGCCAATGCCCGTGCGGCTCTGGTTACCCGCGGCCTGGCAGAGATGATCCGGGTGGGATCTAAGCTGGGGGCACGGGCAGAAACCTTCAATGGCCTGTCGGGGTTGGGGGATCTGCTGGCCACCTGCCACAGCCGCTTGAGCCGCAACTACCGAGTGGGCTACGGGCTAGGCCAGGGCCAACCCTTGTCGCAGATTTTGGCGGAGATCGAGGGCACCGCCGAAGGGGTTTACACCGCTCCCGTCGTGGTCGAGATCGCTGCCCAGCACGGCATTCAGGTGCCCATCACCCAGGAAGTGCATCTGTTGTTGCAAGGGCAGACCACCCCCACCGCCGCCCTCACCCGCCTGATGGAACGTCAACTGACTTCGGAATAGGCTGCCTTCACTTCTCCCAAAGGAGGAGGGGGGTTTCTGGCATAACCGCAAATCTGCGGATGAGGAAAGTTGTTCCGCACTCTATCAGGATTTTTGCAGAGCAGGGAGATCCCAGAATGAGCGATTTGGCGGAGTTTTTTTTTCCAGAGTTTCCCTATGCTGCAGCTGTAGTTCTTCGACTTGTTCTTGCATCAACTCGGATCTCTCTGGCTCCGGGAAGGCGGACAGTAGGCCCGACAGGTTGGGCCAGGTCTTTGTTTAATTTTTTACAAAGTTATGTCCAAACGCATCCTGGTGATTGAAGACGAACCCTCTATTCGCACCTATCTGCAGAAGGTGTTGCAACGAGCGGGGTACGACACGGTGGCGGCCACCGATGGAGAAGAGGGCTTGCAGATGGTGCGCACCCTGATGCCCGACTTGGTGTTGTGCGATGTGGTGATGCCCAAGCTGAACGGCTATGGGGTGCTGGATGCCCTGAGATGGGATCAGTCTACAGCTCACATCCCCTTCGTCTTTCTCTCCTCGAAAATCTCTCCCGAAGAGATTGAACAGGGGCTATGTTTTGGCTCCGATGCCTATCTGACGAAGCCCGTTGACCAGAAACGCCTGCTGAAAGCCGTTGCTGCCCAATTGTCTTGAGTTGACCAAAAGGCGCGGCAAGCCCCGTCCTTCAGGGCGGGGAAGGATAGCGCCGACCGTAGCCGACGCCCTTTAAAAACGCAGTGTCGGCCATGTG